>DASRNC010000278.1:0-16473 GCA_035647595.1 Bacillota bacterium
TACCTTAAATCAATAAGGGATGCCTAAAGCAGATGATGAACTGGAAGATACTTTATTCTTAAAACCCATAGTATCTTGACACTATCGCAGCTGGCCCACGCTTGACAAGGACCAGTGTTTTTAGTATCATATATTCCTAAATAGATAAGTTAAAGGCTTTGAAAAGGACAGTAGTGCTGGGCATGATTTCAAGAGACACGGCCATTGGTGGGAGGCTGTGATGATTCCCGGATACGAAGATCACCTTGGAGCCGGATCTTTGAACATAAGTTAGTAGGGGATCCCGCAAAAATGCGTTATATTTAAATGAGCGATAAGATATTTTTCTTATAATTTGGGTGGTACCGCGAATACTTCGTCCCTTGGCATATAGCCGGGGGATTTTTAATTTTTATAAGCTTGAAATATTTAGCTAGATTGAGGAAAAATGAAATAATAAAGTTGGAAGGGATGAAGAGATGGAAAAGTTTAAAGGTTTATCGGATTTGTCGGTAAGCGAAAACGAAAATGAGATCTCAAAGTTTTGGGAAGAGATTGATATCCTAGGCAAGAGCATAGAGAATAGGCGGGACAGTAAGCCCTTTGTATTTTACGAGGGGCCTCCTACTGCCAATGGCCAGCCTGGAATCCACCATGTTATTTCCAGGACGTTAAAGGATACTGTTTGCCGCTACAAGACCATGAAGGGCTACCGGGTTGACAGAAAGGCTGGCTGGGATACCCATGGCCTACCTGTCGAGATAGAGGTTGAAAAGGACCTTAAGCTTAAAAGTAAGCAGGAAATAGAAGAATACGGGATAGAAAAATTTAATATAAAATGTCGTGAATCCGTCTTTAAATATGAAAAACAATGGCGGGACATGACCATGCGGATGGGCTATGCAATAGACCTTGATAACCCTTATATAACCTTGAGCAATGATTATATCGAGACCGTATGGTGGATACTCGACAAGTTCAACAAGGAGGGCTATATCTACGAGGGTCACAAGATACTACCCTTTTGTTCACGCTGCGGAACAGGCCTTGCTAGTCATGAGGTTGCCCAGGGCTACAAAGAGATAAAGACTGCTACAGTTTATGTAAAGTTTAAGCTAAAGGACAAGGATGAGTATTTCCTTGTTTGGACTACTACACCCTGGACCCTTGCCTCAAATGTGGCATTGACGGTTCATCCTGAGGAAACCTATATTAAGGTCAAATATGAGGATGAGATTTACTATGTGGAGGAGCACCTGGCTTCTTCAGTAATTGAGGGAGATTATGAAGTAATCGAAAAATTCAAGGGGAGCGACCTAGAACATATGGAGTATGACCAACTCATGCCCTTTGTTAAGGTTGACAAAAAAGCCTTTTACGTAACGCTTGCTGACTATGTCACCACCGAGGATGGTACTGGTATTGTTCATACAGCTCCTGCCTTTGGTGAGGATGACTATCAGACAGGAACACGTTACGATTTGCCGGTTGTGCAGCCAGTTGATGAGACAGGTAAATTTGTTGAGACCCCATGGCAGGGCAAGTTTGTAATGGACGCTGACCCAGATATCATAGAATGGTTATACAGTGAAGGAAAACTATTTAGAAGGCAAAGGATGGAGCACAATTATCCACATTGCTGGAGATGTCAGACGCCACTTTTATACTATGCAAAGCCTAGCTGGTATATAGAAATGACCCGCCTTAAGGATAAGCTTATTGAGAACAACAACTCAGTCAATTGGTATCCTGAATATGTTGGAGAAAAGCGTTTTGGAAATTGGCTGGAAAACCTTAATGACTGGGCCATATCAAGAACAAGATATTGGGGCACGCCCTTAAACATATGGCGGTGCGAGTGCGGGCATACGGAGAGTATCGGATCAAAGAAGGAGCTTGTTGAGCGGGCTATAGAGGATATAAGCGAAACAATTGAGCTCCATAGACCCTATGTTGACGACGTACACTTAAGGTGCAAAGACTGCGATGGCACCATGACGAGGGTACTAGATGTTATCGACTGCTGGTTTGACAGTGGGGCCATGCCCTTTGCCCAGCACCACTATCCCTTTGATAACAAAGAGGATTTTGCAGACCTATTTCCAGCCGACTTTATTTGTGAGGGCATAGACCAGACCCGGGGATGGTTTTACTCGCTGATGGCGATTTCTACATTTATAACTGGCAAAGCGCCCTATAAAAATGTACTTGTTAATGACTTGATCCTGGATAAAGAGGGACAAAAGATGTCCAAGTCTAGGGGCAATAGCATAGACCCCTTTGAGATGTTTGATAAATATGGTGCCGATACCCTGCGCTGGTACTTACTTTATGTATCACCACCGTGGACACCTACTAGGTTTGATATTGGTGGCATGAGGGAGGTACAGAGCAAATTTTTCGGTACCATAAAAAATGTATACAATTTCTTTACCCTTTATGCTAATACAGATGAGGTAGATCCGAGAAGCTATTTCATACCATATGAAAGAAGATCTGAGCTTGACCTATGGATCTTATCAAAAATGAACAGTTTAAAGGCTAAGGTAGAGCTTGATATGGAGGCATATGATCTTACCAGGGCTATCCGAAGTATTCAGGACTTTGTAAATGAGGAGCTTTCAAATTGGTATATCCGTAGGTCAAGGAGACGTTTTTGGGAAACGGACTTGTCCCAGGACAAGAAGGCTGTTTACAGCACTACTTTTGAAATCCTAATTGATATATGCCGTATGATTGCACCCTTTGCACCCTTTTTATCGGAGGAGCTTTATAAGAATTTGACCGGTGAGCTATCTGTCCACCTAAGCGATTATCCAACTGCAAATCGGGAGCTTGTAGATGATGAGCTTGAGGAGACCATGGATAGGGTTAGAGACTTAATGACCCTGGGTAGGTCAGCAAGGGAATCTGCAAAGATAAAGGTCCGCCAACCGCTGCAAAGGATATATATAGACGGCAAATACAAGGAAGCCCTATCCCACCATGTACCCCTTATGAAGGATGAGCTTAATGTAAAAGAGGTAGTCTTTGCAGAGGACTTAAACCAATATATGGACTTTACCCTAAAGCCAAACTTTAAGGTACTAGGACCAGCACTAGGGCCAAAGCTCAAGGTTTTTTCCAAGGCCCTAAATTCCCTTGATGCGTCCGAGATTGCCCCGAAACTAGACAAGGGTGAGACCATGATCCTAGACCTGGATGGCGAGGACTTTGAGATAAATAAGGACAATATACTGATTACCATCTCTTCAAAGGAAGGGTATGATGTGGAGACTGAGAACAATCTTTTCGTTATTTTAGATACCACCCTATCCCAGGAGCTCATAGAGGAGGGGCTGGCCAGAGAACTAATATCCAAGGTACAGCAGCTGCGCAAGAGCAATGATTTTGAGATGATGGATAATATAGGGATAAGTTTACAGGTAGATGAGCCTATGAAGAAAGCAGTGGAGGCCTTCCGCCAATATATAATGAATGAGACCCTTGCACTAGAGATAGAATATATCACGGATGATAGTCTGGAGTATCATGACCTAAATGAGCACAAGACCGGCATAAGGGTAACAAAGTTAAGCTAGAACTGGTAGCTTTAGGCTAAAGTGCCAGCAAGCCTATTTAAAAAAGCATAGTATAAATTATGAGGATGTTTATTTTGCCTTTTAAAAGGCAGACTAAGAACATCCTCTTTTTTATGTTTGGTATTGACAACTGGTATTAGTACCTGATAATATAAGCATATATTAAAGCACTTTCCACTGGAGGGATGACAATGCAGAAAATTCAGATTGTAACAGACAGCACAGCATACTTTAGTAAAGAAGATGCAGATGATTTAGATATAAAGGTTGTTTCCCTTTCTGTTCACTTTGAGGGTGAAACGGAGAACGAGGGGTTTCCTGGGCAGTTCGAGGCCTATTATCACAAGCTAAAAAGCTCAACAGAGTTCCCAACGACCTCCCAGCCTTCTATAGAGACCTTTGAGAAAGTATTTGGGAGTGCACTTGACAAGGGGATGGAGGTCATATGTCTAGTCATATCATCTGCCTTGAGCGGGACATATAATAGTGCCAGCGCTGCGGCTAGGCTGACCAATCCTGAGAAGATTTCCATAATAGATTCGAGAACAAGCGCGGCTAACCTTAAGACCCTGACTAGACTGGCAAAGGATATGGCAGTTGCAGGTATGGCCAGGGCTGAGATTGTAGACTCTATAGAGAAACAAAAGGAAAGAATGTCTTTAACTCTGACGGTTGATACCCTGGAGTATTTAAAAAGGGGTGGTAGACTAACCGGGGCACAGGCCTTGCTGGGTTCACTACTTAATGTAAAGCCCATATTAGAGCTAGTAGACGGCAAACTTATCCCTGTAGCCAAGGTCCGGGGCAAGGTAAAGGCACTAAACAAGATGGTTGAGAAGGTAGCCGATGATGTAACCCATATAACCGTCTGCCATATACTAAATGAGGAAGAGGCTGTAGATATTAGAAAAAGGTTGCAGGAGAGGTTTCCCAAGATAAAGATCGGACTTGATGAACTAGGCCCAGTCGTAGGCTCCCACTTAGGCCCAAAAGGCATGGGTATTTGCTCAATGTCAGTAATAGGTAGTTGATTTCCTCCTTATTTATATATAATGTCCCTAATGGGCACATACTTTCAGGTAGAGTCACTTATCCCTGAACGGCATAATCGCTAGTAATGCGGTTATGCCTTTTTCTTATATAGGCCTATATGTTGACGGCAATAATGGTAATAGGATAGAATGTAAACTGTTTGGTTCTATACTCTAATGAAAGCGTGAGGAAGTACAACCTTGAAGATGGAAAAGACTATAAGGCAGGAGACAGCTAGGAGAAGGACATTTGCGATAATCTCTCATCCTGATGCAGGAAAGACAACATTGACAGAGAAATTACTCCTATATGGTGGCGCCATTCGGATGGCAGGCAGCGTTAAGGCCCGAAAAACTAAGCAATACGCCGTATCTGATTGGATGGAAATAGAAAAACAAAGGGGTATATCCGTTACTTCTAGTGTAATGCAATTTGATTATGACGGTTTTAGGATCAATATATTGGACACACCCGGACATCAAGACTTTAGTGAGGATACCTACCGTACGCTCATAGCCGCTGACTGTGCAGTAATGCTGATAGACGGTGGCAAGGGTGTCGAGGCACAGACTATAAAGCTCTTCCAGGTATGCAAGATGAGAGGCATACCTATTTTTACCTTTATAAATAAAATGGACCGCCATTCTAGGGATCCCTTTGAACTTATGGAAGAGATAGAAAATGTGCTGGGCATAAGCTCTTATCCAATGAATTGGCCAATAGGCACTGAGGGGGACTTCAAGGGTGTCTATAATAGGGAGTCGGGCAACATTGAGGTGTATACGGGTGGAGACCATGGGAAGAAAATGGCACCTTCCACTAGTGGGGGCGTTGATGATCCAGCCTTAAAGGAGATTTTAGGAGACTATCTTCACAGCAAGATGATAGAGGCAATAGACCTCTTAGACATTGCTGGTGATGGGTTTGACATGGACCAGGTGGCTAAGGGTGACCTAACCCCATTATATTTCGGTAGTGCTATGAATAATTTTGGTGTAAAAACTTTTTTAGAAAGCTTTTTAAAGATGGCACCGGCCCCCGCTGACAGGATGTCTATAGATGGACCTGTAAAGGCTGATAGCCCATACTTTACTGGCTTTGTTTTCAAAATCCAGGCTAATATGAACCCTGCCCATAGAGATAGGCTTGCCTTTATCAGGATATGCTCTGGTAGGTTTGAAAAGGGTATGGATGTCAAGCATGTGCGTACAGATAAAAATGTCCGCCTAGCCCAATCCCAGCAATTTATTGCCCAGGATAGGGTGATGGTAGAGGAGGCTTATCCCGGAGATATTATAGGCCTATATGATCCGGGGATCTTTAATATAGCAGATACACTTTGTGACAAGGACCAAAGTGTACAGTTCGAGGGCATTCCAATCTTTCCAGCTGAGCACTTTGCCAGGGTACGCTTTGTGGATGCCATGAAGCGCAAGCAATTTATGAAGGGTGTTTATCAAATCGCCGAGGAAGGTGCAATACAAATCTTTAGAGAGCCTGATATTGGCGTGGAAACCTTGGTTATTGGTGTGGTAGGTGTTTTGCAGTTTGAGGTTTTATCCTACAGGTTAGAGAATGAGTATGGGGTTAACATCAAGGTTGACATCCTACCCTTTACTGTGGCTAGGTGGGCCTTAGAAGGGAAAATTAAAAAGGATGCCTTGTCCTATACGGATAGGGCTATGATTGTAGATGATTTGTACGAGCGCCAGGTAGTCCTCTTCACTGATAAATGGGCTATCCCCAGAATAACGGAAAAGCTCAGCAGTGTGGATTTTGTAGAGATACCGCCACCTATGACATCATAGGGGTTGTAGCTTTAAGTATCATGCCAACCAGGCATGATTATATATTAGGGGTCTAGCCTGTGAGGGCTGCATTAAAGGGGGGATATCCTGATGGGAGTTAAGTTTGCACGCGAATATTCGGAAATTATAGATGAACTTGCCAAGACTTTGGTCCAGATTAGTGGTGCTAATGACCTCTTTGATATGGACGAAGATACATGGTTTGGTATGGATGGCGATGGAAAACACGAGCTGACAAAAACAATGGCAGATGATATATTTTTTGCCCTAGGTGAGGAAAGGTCTGCTTCTATTTCAGTAGGTAATGGCCTTGTTGAGTATGACAAAAATCGTCATATAATAAAGGTGACTGAGGGTGTGAAAATAGTATTAATAGACCTAGTTTAATTATTGAATGATATTATAGCTATCGCTGGGAGGATTATTGTTGGATAGGAACAGAGAACTGGGTGAAACCAATGTATTAAAACTTTTGGTAAAATTCTCTATACCTGCGATTGTGGGTATGGTAGTAAACGCTCTATATAATGTGGTGGATAGGATATTTGTTGGCCAGGGGGTCAACTCCACTGCAATAGCAGGCATAACGGCTTCCATGCCAATGTTTAATATAATCATGGCCTTTGGTATGCTATTTGGCCTTGGAGGGGCGTCGCTGATCTCCATTAGGCTAGGACAACAAAACCACAAGGATGCAGAAACTGTATTAGGAAATGGCTTTCTTATTTTGGCGGCCACTGGCCTAATGATAACCTTTGTGGGCCTGATATTTTTAGAGCCCCTATTGCACCTATTTGGAGCTAGGGGCGATGTATTACCCTACGCAAGGGATTATCTGAGTATAATCCTATATGGGGCGGTATTTCAATATGTGAGCTTTGGACTCAACCACTATATTAGGGCAGAGGGCAACCCAAAGATAGCTATGCTGAGTATGATGATCGGTGCTGTTATGAATATCGTACTGGACCCGATCTTTATTTTCGTTTTTAATATGGGTATAAAGGGTGCCGCTATAGCAACGATAATCTCCCAGGCCGCCAGTATGACTTGGGTTGTTTCTTATTTCCTTCGCGGAAAAAGTATCCTAAGATTCCGCAGAGAAAACTTTAAGATTAATTGGATTGTCACTCGGCGGATGGTAGCTATAGGGTCGGCACCCTTTGCAATGCAGATGGCTGCCAGTTTGCTCAATATAATATTAAACAATAGCCTCTACAGTTATGGTGGAGAAACGGCTATGTCCGCCATAGGTGTTATTATGAGTGTCAGCATGCTGATTTTAATGCCCATATTCGGAATAAACCAGGGAGCGCAGCCTATAATTGGCTACAACTATGGTGCTGAAAGATATGACAGGGTTAAAAAGGCCCTTAAGTTGGCCATATTATTTGCTACTATAATAACAACCATAGGTTTTACTACTATTATGCTTTTTTCCAAGCAATTGATACAGCTGTTTAACAGTGATGATATGGAGCTACTTAGGATGGGCTCAACGGGGCTTAGAATATATATGTTTATGCTACCGGTAGTGGGTTTCCAGATAATAAGCTCCAACTATTTCCAAGCCACAGGCAAGCCTATATTTGCCATGATTTTAAGTCTTTCAAGACAGGTACTCTTCCTGATACCTGCGGTCCTTTTACTGCCAAGGCTGTTTAATTGGGGTCTTACAGGAGTATGGCTGGCGGGTCCAACAGCGGATTTTCTGGCATTTTTAGTAACAGGGATTCTATTGATTAGGGAACTGAGGCAATTGGATTCAATGCATCAAGGGACCTTAGCCTCTCGGGAGATATAAGGATGGAGGATGAGAAGATCAAAATACTTGTGGATGCAGACGCATGTCCCGTCAAAAAGGAAATTACCAGGGTTGCTAAAAGGCATGATATTGGTGTCATTTTCTTTATAGATACAAGCCATGTCCTAGAAGATGATTATGCACAGGTTGTGATCGTTGGACAGGGCAGGGATGCTGTAGACTTTGCATTGGCAAATAGGACAGACCCTGGCGATATCGTAGTCACACAGGATTATGGTTTAGCTGCAATGGTTTTTTCAAAGGGAGCAAGGGCAATTCACCCGAGCGGCCTGATATATACAAAGGAAAATATGGATAGGTTGCTTTTGGAACGCCACATAAATACCAAAATCAGACGGGCGGGCGGAAGACATAACGGACCTCGCAAACGCCGTAGTGAGGACGACCTAAGGTTTGAAGAGAAACTTGAGGAGCTCTTGGATAGCCAGGCTATAATAAAAAACGGGGATTCGACCATATTCTAGCTTGAACGCTTGGTAGACAAGTGATAATATTGGAATATATATAATATATCTTTAACAATATAGTGACTTTGAGATTAAAAATATTAGGGGGTTAATTAAATGGCTAAATTTTGTTCCTATTGTGGATCCGAATTGCAGGGAGGGCAGGACTGTAGCTGCCAAGAAGCTGCACCAGCAACGGAAGATGTGAGTGAGCAGGTGGGTACACAGGACATCCCTGTAAAAGATGATTCTGCGTCGCAGGGGGCGCCGGTAGAGGGGGAGGCAGCACCGCAGCAAGTGGCACCAAAGAAACCCAGTAACTTTAGTAAGTATTTAGATGCTGCTCTTAACACCTTTAAGGCTTTCGTTAAAAAACCAGTAAGCACAACGGTAAAAAGCACAGAAAAAGAAGCATGGCAGTCAGGCTTAATGCTACTAGTAGTAAATATTTTAGTAGTAGCAATTACAAGCGCTACTATAACTGCTAGGATCTATGCCATGGGTTTAGGAAGCTTAGCTAGTATTTTCGGTGTAAAAAGTACTGGGGGATTTGTCCTCTGGATTACAACCTTCTTTAGCGCATTACTAATAAAGACCTTATTGTACGCCATGTTGGCAGGCTTAGTTTATCTAGGGATTAAGATCGTTACTAAAAAGGAACTTGGCTTTCTAAAGATTGTGACTGCCCTCTCAGTTGCTACTATTTCCTTGACACTTATAGGATTAGTATCCTTTATAATTGCGATTGCAGCACCTTCATTTGCTAATAGAATCATGGGAGCAGCAAACCTTATATTTATGATATTATTTTATCTAGGAGTTAATGCGGCCGTTGATGCAGATACAGACAAAAGCTTTTATGCTATTGCAGTATCATTATTTGTATATGGTCTAACCACTATTATCTTTTAATAAAGGAGATAACTGTCCTAAGAAGAGGACAAAAAATTACATAAGTAATAATGAAGGGGCAGGCCTAGGTGCCTGCCCTATTTGCCCACAATTATAGTGTAGGTGTCAAAATCTTATCTTTATTCATAGGGCTAGGCGTCTTGTCCGTCCTAACTGTAATGTGATCACCCTTTAGTATATGCTTTGTTCTATCCCCTTCATCTAGCGAGTTTAAGTAAACTATTTCTTTGGGGATAATTTTTATAACCTTGACACTATCCAGTATGTACTGCAATGTATGACAGTCGGGGCAAAACTGTCCTGCCTCTTTTAATATATCTTTATCGTCCTCGTCCGTCTTTGCTTCTCCAAAGATTTGAACACCCTTAACTCTCGTGTAGTTTAAATAGTCTGTGCATACTAAAAGGCAGACACCACTGTTCTTTTTAAGGTTTCTAAACTTTTCTCCGCCGGCCGATAGGATATAAATATCTAAGTCCTGGCCTAGAAAGTACTGGACTGGACTAGTGCGGGCTATGCCCTCATTGCAGGTAGCCAGGGACCCATCCTTCCTATCCTTTAAAAAGCTCCTGATATGGTCTCTTAGTTCTCCTGGAAGCATTATTTTGTTCATTGCATTTCCTCCGTTTTCACGCCCTTATTTATATTAGTATGGGACGTCCCCTATATTTTATTCACCACTGTTTTTGCCTCTAAAAACTAGGAATTGTGGAGTCCTTAGCTTATCTGTAGTTAAATCCTAAAAGGAATGGTATACTGTAAAAAAGCTTGTATTAAGCTTAGATTAGGTATACAGCAATCTGTTTTTAGGAGCTGATTTTAAATGTGTGGCAGGTATTTATTGCATTCCGACATAGGGGTCTTGATTCAAAGATATGGAATCCTCAAGGGCTGGGTAGAAGACGGGTGGCAAAGTGAGATATTCCCATCCCAGCCAGCTCCCGTTGTTGTAAACCGAAAGTTTAAAGAACTGTACCCCTTGAAGTGGGGTTTCGCACCCTCCTATGCCAAGAGGTTGATTATAAATGCAAGGGTGGAAACGGTGGATAAAAAGCATACATTTAAAAGGTCTTTTGCAGAAAGAAGATGCATAGTTCCAGCCAATGCCTTTTTTGAATGGAAAAAGGAGGGTGGCACTAGTATAAAATACGAGTTTCACCTAAAGAAGCAGCCTATTTTTTCGCTGGCGGGCATATATGATATTTTCACAGACAAGGCAGGCAAAAGATATACTGCCTTTGCTATACTGACAACTAAAGCAAACCCTCTGGTGGCGCAGATCCATAACAGGATGCCTGTAATATTGCCAGCAGACAAAGAAGACCTGTGGCTGGACGAAGGGGTCCAGGATCTAGCAGAGTTGAGGGATTGCATAGGTCCCTTTGATAAGGATTTGATGGACATGGAGGAAGTGTGAGATAAATTGAGTAAATTTAAAAGTCACATTATTATAATAGCTTTGCCCTTTATACTGCTTGTCACCTGCCTTATCCTGAGGCCGATTTTGGGAGGACATGACAAGGCTGTAAATTCACTGTCGGAGGAATCATTTGAGCTAGCACTATTGGATAGGACTACAAAGAAAGAAGAACCCTTGTTCAATGTTAGTAAGCTTGCTTACAAGGATATTGATATAAAAGGGGAAAACGACTACTCTATCAGGATAAGAGGCAGGTATATGGGGGTCAAGACTGCAACTATAAGGATAGGGGATGATGGGGGCGTAATAGCCACTTATCTTGTCGACTTGGCCTCAGATGGCCTTAGGCATATAAATGTGCCTGACTTAGCTTCAGGTAGCTATCGCTTTTCTATATGCTTTGAGGACAATTATGAGAAGCACTTATTGCCCAGGATATATATTAATACAGCTGATAGTGTCCCTATAGTCTCAAAGGACAACTATGAAGCGGGCACATTTTCTATTGATTATCCGGATGGGAGCCCATTTAACAACCTTACTGATGAAAAAATGCAAATAAGGGGAAGGGGCAACTCCACCTGGCAATGGGACAAGAAGCCCTACAAGATCAAGTTTGATAGCGAGACCTCATTATTTGGATTGGAAAGGGCAAAGGATTGGGTACTGCTGGCCAATTATGGTGATAAGTCTTTAATTAGAAACCACCTGGCCCTAAACCTGGGGCAGTTACTTGATAATATGGTTTTTGTACCCCATTCCTTTTTAGTTGACGTTTATAAAAACGGGGAGTACCAGGGGGTCTATAGTCTCAGTGAACAAATTGAAGCAAAGAGGGGGCGGGTGGAAACAGCCAAAAGCTACAATAGGGCTGATACTGGATATCTTTTAGAGGCTGGTGGAACTGCTGAGGGTCATGTGAAAAATGTGGATTATTTTCATTCAACCCTAGTCCAATATGTAAGGATTAAGAGCCCTGATACTGACCTGATGCAAAAATACCAGGTGGACTATATAAGGCAGTACCTGATAGATGCCGAGGATGCCATCATTAATCTTGATAAGTATGAGGACTATATTGATGTCCCGTCCTTGATAGATTGGTTTATCCTAAATGAGCTCTCATACAATATAGATTGCACCTTTAGAAGGAGCTTTTACATGGTCAAAAATGAGAGGGACAAGCTATATGTTTGCTCCCCCTGGGACTTTGACCTTGCCTTCGGAAATTTTTGGCGAGACCCTGGTACATATAGTGGTTGGGTTTCAATAGTGAATGAGGCTACAGAGGGCTATATAAAAACCAACTGGATGAATTATTTACTTGAGGATAAAAACTTTACTGACCAATTGAAAAAACGATGGGAGCAGGTAGGACCATCCTTGCGGCAAGAGGCTATGAGAATAATAAATTCATCAGTTGATGAAATGTATCCGTCCCAGGTAGAAAACTTTAAGTTATGGAGGATTATGGGGAAAAGGTCAGGCTATGAGCCGAAGGAAAACGTATCAATAGATAGCTTTGACAAGCATATTACCTATCTGACTGATTATATAGAAAACAGGTACGAATGGATGGACGAGGCTATAAGGGACTTTGACTAGGTCTTTTAGCCACCCTTTAAGGGTTGATAGGTTGAGCAGACTGCTGAGGCATAGGTTGGCTGCTTGACATTTGGCCATAAATAAAATAATATGAAGAATAGATTAATAATAGCTAATAGTACAAGAACATGGGTAAAATAATGAGGTTTAATCGCGGTATATGATGGGCAACTTAGATATATCCAATCATTTACCGTTAATATTTACATATATAAGGAGGACAATATGAAGCTTGAAGGTAAAGTTTTAATAGCCCAAGGGGGCGGGCCTACCGCAGTTATCAACCAATCCGTAGTAGGTGCAGTCCTAGAGGCTAGGAAATATCCACAGGTAACACATGTATACGGTGCACTAAATGGTGTTACCGGTATTTTAAATGAAGATTTTATTGATTTGTCCCAGGAGACAGAGCACAATCTTGAGCAGGTAGCATTGACAGCCTCATCGGGGCTTTTATCAACAAGGGACAAGCCTGACGAAGAATTTTGCAAGAAAATGTTTGAGGTCATGCGTGCCCACAACATTAGATACTTCTTTTATATAGGCGGAAATGATTCGTCCGATACAGTCCGTATTGTCAATGAAGAAGCCAAAAAGGTGAACTATGATTTTAGGGCAGTACATATACCAAAGACAATAGATAATGACCTTATGGTAAATGATCACACGCCTGGCTTTGGTTCTGCAGCAAGGTTTGTTACCCAGGCATTTATGGGTATCAATCTTGACAACCGAGCATTAGCAGGTGTATATATAGGCGTTGTTATGGGAAGGCATGCAGGGTATTTAACCGCTGCTGCTGCCTTGGCACAACGGTTTCCGGATGATGGTCCACACCTTATTTATGTACCTGAGCGCGTATTTGATACGGATAAATTTTTATCCGATGTAAAGGCTACCTATGAAAAATATGGACGTTGTATTGTAGCGGTATCAGAAGGAATACAGGATAAAGATGGCATGCCCATAATTACAAGCCTATCTGAAACCATAGAAAGAGATGCCCATGGCAATATTCAGCTATCAGGCACTGGTGCCCTTGGAGACCTTCTCACAGACCTGGTTAAGGAAAAACTTAATATAAGCAGGGTCCGTTCAGATACCTTTGGTTATCTGCAAAGGTCATTTATGGGCTGTGTATCAGATGTTGACCAGATTGAGGCAAGAGAGGTTGGCGAAAGGGCCGTACAGTTTGCCATATTGCACAATAAGGACGGGTCGGTAACTATCCATAGGGTAGGAGACTATGCAGTTGACTATCGTTTGACGGACATTAAGGAAATAGCTGCTCTTACAAAGCTTATGCCCGATGAGTTTATCAATGAGGACGGCAACCATGTGACTGATGCCTTTAGGGCTTATTGCGAGCCCCTAGTCGGTTCTGGAATGCCAGTAGCTTCGAGACTAAGAGCACCTATAGTAGACAAGATAGTTAAGAAGGACTAGTGAAGGCGTCACCTATGTTAGATTTTGTAGAGGAACCACCTGCAGGTGGTTAGCTCGTATTTAATCTCATATATAGTTTCAGTACCATTGATTGTACTTTGGCAGGTAAAGACCAGTATACGGTTGCCTGCCAATTTTTCTTCTCTTTTTACGGTGATCCTGTCTATCCTGATAGTTAGGGTTGATTCATCCTTTTGTTGGATGTTAAAGCGGACGGGTGTAGGCACACCGTCCTCTGAAAACCAGGCAATCATCTTAATCGGCTTCATTATAACTTTCATGGTAAACGGCTTTAAATGGTAAACGGCTTTAAAGCCTATCTCCTTTCAAGTAGAATAGAACGTATGTTCCAAAACAGTATACCATGTCAATTTAAAGATTACAAGATTGATTTTCAGTATATAAAAGGGGCCTTGCTCTCAGCAGCTTTGGCCTGCCAGATAGCCGGTTGAAAAGGCTATTTGCATATTAAAGCCACCAGTATATGCATCAACGTCAATGACCTCTCCTGCAAAATAAAGGCCTGCCAGCAATTTGGATTCCATTGTGCTAGGGTCGATCTCCTTGGTGGATACACCGCCGGAGGTAACTATTGCCTCGCTTATGGGCCTATAGCCCCTTATAGTAAGGGTGAGTCCCTTTAGGAGCTTGACCAGCTTATGGCGGTCTTCCTTAGAGATCTGGTTGACTGGTTTTTCAGGCCGGATCTGAGATAGGTTGATGACAATGGGAATAAGCTTTTGGGGTAGCAGGTCATCTAGGCTATTGGAAAAGTTTTTACGTGAATGCTTTTTAAAATCCCTCTGTAGCCTCAAATCAAGTTTTTCCTCGGTTAATGCTGGCTTTAGGTCTATTTCCAGCTGACAGCTTGATGGATCAGCCTTCCCCATATAGGAGCTGGCTGAGAGGATGATAGGACCGGAGACACCGTAATGTGTAAATATCATTTCGCCAAAGTCCTCATAGAGCTTGCGCCCTACCTTGTCGGTAACCTTAACCGAAATATTCCTAAGGGACAGGCCCTGGGCATCCTTAGGCCAGGACTCGACGGTTTCTATAGGTACAAGGGAGGGCCTCAGTGGTGTTATTGTGTGGCCAAGCCCTCTTGCCATACGAAAACCATCCCCGGTAGAGCCGGTTGTGGGGTAAGATAGGCCCCCTGTTGCAAGGATTATGCCTTGGCAGGATAAAAAGTCCCCACCCTTGAGCTGGATGCCCTGTACCCCACCATCATCTGCTATTATTTTTTCGGCCTCAGCCTGCCTTATTTTTACCTCATTTTTCCGCATGTATGCTTGGAGGGTCCTTATAACATCGGAGGACTTGTCCGATACGGGGAAGACCCTATTTCCTCTCTCCACCTTGGTTTTAAGGCCAAGGGAATTCAAAAGACCAATCAGGGCCTTGTTTGTAAAGGTATAAAGGGCGCTGTATAAAAACTTTCCGTTAGTTGGAATGTTGGCTATAAGGTCTTCCACATCATCTGCATTATTAGTAACATTGCAACGTCCCTTACCTGTCATATAAAGTTTTTTGCCCAGTTTTTCATTTTTTTCAATTAAGGTGACATCCAGGCCACGGCTACCTGCTACTGCAGCGGCCATCATGCCTGCAGGGCCACCACCGATAACTACTATATGTCTTTTATCCTTTGTCATTATGGCTCTAACAGCTCCTTTAGTATATCTATGCCTGAGCTTGTACCCAGCCTCGTGGCCCCGGCCTTAATCATTGTGAGGGCATCCGCCAGACTCCGTACTCCTCCAGAGGCCTTAACACCCATCAGACCGTCGACGGTTTCCTTCATTAGCCTAACATCCGCTGCATTTGCCCCACCGGAGCCAAAGCCTGTAGAAGTCTTGACGAAATCAGCACCTGCACTTTGGGCAAGCTTGCATGCAGTGACCTTTTCTTCATCTGTCAGAAAACAGGTCTCTATTATAACCTTGACTATAGCCTCGCCTGAAGCCTCGACGACTTGCCTAATATCATTTTCAACATAGTCAAACCTGCCATCCTTTAGGGCCCCTATATTTATGACCATATCAATCTCCCGGGCACCATCCTCAAGGGCCCTTTTGCACTCATAGGCCTTAGTGTCCCTATTATTTGCCCCCAAGGGGAAGCCTATTACTGTACAGACCTTGACAGGGCTTTCTCTTAGCCTGTCTGCTGCCAGCTCTACGAAGCAGGGGTTTATACATACAGAAGCAAAGCTGTGGGCTATAGCTTGCTGGCAAAGGTCTTTGACCTGCTTTTTTGTCCCTTGTGGCTTAAGGTATGTATGGTCTATCATTGAGGCTAGTTTGCTCTTTCCTATCTTGCTCATCTTTTCTTATCATCCTCTACACAAAATTTAAAATATCTTTCAACTTTATCTTATATGGAAAATATTTATCATTTTTATTATTTTACCACT
>DASRNC010000279.1:0-6732 GCA_035647595.1 Bacillota bacterium
CCTGGTACTCAGTCTCAGGAAGGGAGTCTGCTACGATTCCAGCACCGCTGCGGACAAAAACCTTATTGTTTTTCTTGTATGCAAACCGGATGGCTATACATGTGTCCAAATTCCCGGTGAAATCCAGGTAGCCTATTGCACCTCCGTATATTCCACGCTTCTTCTTCTCGATATCGTTAATGAGTTGGCATGACTTGACTTTAGGGCTGCCAGACAGGGTACCCGCTGGAAGCATAGCCCTGATTGCGTCGAGGGCATCCTTGCCCTCTGCGAGGTCTGCGCGTAGGGTCGAACCGATATGCATGACATGGGAATACCGCTCTACCGTGTGGTATTTCTCCACTATGATACTGCCGGGTTTGCTGACTTTCTCAAGGTCATCCCGGCCTAGGTCGAGGAGCATATCGTGTTCAGCTAGTTCCTTGGGGTCTGCAAGTAGGTCTCTTTCCAACCTCTTATCTTCTTCATCAGTTTGGCCCCGGGGCCGAGTACCAGCCAAGGGGAAGGTGTAGAGGGTACGCTTTTCCAGCTTGATCAAGGTTTCAGGAGAAGCACCTGCAATCTCCATATCCTTGCTATAAAAATAAAACATATAGGGGGAGGGGTTTACTGTCCGTAGGAGGCGGTAGGTGTTGAGCAAGCTTCCTTCGTACTTTGCCCCTAGTCGGTTTGACAGGACAATTTGGGAGATATGGCCTTCCTTGATATGCCTGAGGGCCTGGTCAACCATGTCGCAGTATTGTTGCTGGTCATATAGGGCTGTGATTTGGGATTTTAGTTTTCCTGCCTTTTCAACCTGGGGCTGACCTGTGCAAATCAAGTCCGACATGAGGCGGAGGTCTTTTTTTGCCCGCTTGTATTCTGTTTCATAATCCCTTAGAAAAATATTCACAATTAGTACAATTTTTTGCCTGTAATTATCAAAGGCAATTACCTTGTCAAAGAGCATAAGGTCAAGGTCCTTAAAGCCCTCGGCATCTTCCGCGTCTAGCCTTAAGGTAGGCTCTGCGTATTTTAGGTAGTCATAGGAAAAGTAACCCACCAAGCCCCCGGTAAAGGTAGGCAGTCCAGTAAAACTAGCGCTCTTTCGCTCTGAGAGGACCTGTTTGATATATTTCCCCGGGTCACTGGTAATAAAGGTGTCATTGCCTACCTCCATTTTCCCATCTGTGCATGTGATCTCCATTTGGGGGTCGTAGCCAAGGAAGGTATACCGTCCCCACTTTTCATTATCCGAAATCGACTCTAGCATATAGCAGTGTTGGGAGATATTCTTTAAAATCCTTAGGACTTCGATTGGGGTTTTGATGTCTGACAAAATCTCCATACTAACTGGTGCGGTCTTGTACCTACCTGATTCTGCCATCTTTGCGATTTCTTCTAGGCTTGGATAAAACATAAATACCTCACTTTCTATCCTGCCAGAAAGCAAAAAGTCCCTGACAGAATGGTTAAGATTCTGTCAAGGACGAATTATTAAGTATCCGCGGTGCCACCTTGATTTACGAAAACAGCCGTACGCTTAGTAGGTACCAACATACCCCCGGCAACTCACGTATGCCAACACGTTGCAGGATAATCTCACAGTCATAAGACTACAATTTCACTGCACCCTCTGCGGTCCATTTGATGACTTGTTTTCCGTCTGACTCTCAGCAACACAGACTCTCTGTAGGAACATGATCATCCTTATCTCCGCTTCATTGGTTTTTACAATATTATTTTAGGCAATATTACTATAGGCTACAAACTTTGTCAAGGTACAATTTAGAGAAAAATGTAGTTAAGTGATTCACAAGTGATAATGTCTCATTAGAAGACAGGGGAAAATGTCCCGTCTTTAGAAGTTAACCTCGTGTGATAATTCCAGGACGAGGTGAATCTAATGAGAAGGGTAGAACTAAACATGGCAGAAGAATTCAAGTATAAGGTGATCAAGAAACTGGTAGAGACCAACGGCAATAAAAATAGTGCTGCACTAAAGCTAGGATGTACACGACGCACTGTCAATCGTATGATTCAGGGATACCATAAAGAAGGAAAGGCTTTTTTTCAACACGGCAACAAAGGGCGTACGCCAGTTAACGCCATTGATGAAACAATTAAGCATGAAATCCTAACTTTATACGACAACAAGTACAACGATGCAAACTTCACCCACTTTGCGGAACTGCTCGAAAATCAAGAAGGCATTAAAGTCTCCAAATCCTTCACTAGAGAGTTTTTTCTTAAAGAGGGGATCCTAAGCCCTATGGCCACTCGAGTGGTCAAAAAAAGACTTAAACAGCAGCTTGAGCTTGAGAAAAAACAAGTCAAGTCCAAGAAAGATCAAAATCGAATTCAGGAACAGATTGTTAGTCTTGAAGATAGTCATCCTCGCAGACCCAGATGTGCCTATTTTGGCGAAATGATTCAAATGGACGCTTCCGTCTTTGAATGGTTTGGTAATACACAAGCATATCTTCATCTGGCTGTAGATGATAGTACAGGTAGCATTGTAGGCGCTTATTTTGACCCGCAGGAGACTCTTAAGGGCTATTACAACGTCTTCCATCAAATACTTACAACTTACGGTATTCCATACGGCTTCTATACCGATAAGCGAACAGTGTTTGAATACAAACGAAAAGGGTCATCTAAACTTGAGAAAGATACCTTTACACAATTTGGCTACGCCTGCAAGCAGCTAGGGGTTGACATCAAGACTACTAGCGTACCAGAAGCTAAAGGCCGGGTTGAGAGGATGTTTGGAACATTAAAATCACGCCTACCAATCGAGTTACGATTAGCAGGCGTGACCACGCTAGAGCAGGCAAATGAATTCTTGACCACCTATATCGAGAAATTCAATGCCAGGTTCGCTCTTCCTATTAACCATACCAAATCAGTATTTGAAAAACAACCCACTCAAGAAAAAATAAATTTAACTTTAGCAATAATAACTCAACGCAAAATTGATAGTGGTCATAGCATTAAGTTTTACAATAAGTATTTCAAACCAGTAAAAGAAGATGGCTCCCCAATTTACTATCGCAAAGGCACCTCATGCCTTGTTGTCAAAGCCTTTGATGGTAATCTATTTGCAACCATCAACGACAGTGTTTGTGCATTAGATGAGATACCTGAACACGAACGCATATCTAAAAACTTTGACTTACCTGAACCTGTTAAAAAGCCGAAAAAACGCTATCTCCCTCCAATGAGCCATCCCTGGAGGGCCAATGAGTTTTTGAAGCACGTAAGCGCTCAGGCACACCGAGAAATTCCCGATGGGATAACCTACGAGGACTTGTGGTACACAGAGGCAAATTATTCTTAGTTGCACCGGGTAATTACGGTGCTAATGTTTGGACATTTTCGGGACATTTTCCCTTGTCCTTGACAACGATTTTACTATAATTTTATTATAATCTTTATAAGGCGTATTAATTCAAGGTATTTAGTAGGCTTATTTTCTTGCATAAAAGAATATACGCTGTGAATTATTATCGGGAGCTTCCATTCCGAAGTCTGAAAAAAGAGCAATATCAGAAAATCCCGATTCGACCAATAGGTTTTTTAGCTCCTTGCTTTTGTAAGCCCTCTGCAAATGTGTCTCATAGAATCTTCTAAAGTAATCACCCTGCCTTACATAAAAGGTTAAATCCATCTGGAGAATTTGACTTTTGTCACTATAGCTATTGCACCAGACAAGGTTTGTATCACCCTCGGTATCCACAATGATATTGTTGCCCAATATTTGTGACAGCTTGTAGTAGGAGCTAATATCAAATAAGAGTACTCCACCGGGTTTTAGGTATTCCCTCGCCTTGCATAATACCTGCCTTAGGGCATCCTTTTTTATAATATAGTTTAAACCATCGCACATACAAACGACCGCATCTAGAGGCCCATGCAAGTCTAGAGACCTTATATCTTGATGTATGTAAGGAACATTAAGACCAGATTTTCTTGCCTTTTCTCTTGCCACACTGAGCATGTCTTGCGATATATCAACACCAGTCATATTGTATCCTCTTGCTGCAAGTCGGTTGGTTATACTGCCTGTACCACATGCAAGATCTACTATTTTTTCTGGTTTAACCGCGAACCTATTAAATATTTTTTCTATGTGGTCAGCCCACCTGTCATAGTCTACGTCCTGCATGAGCTCGTCATAAACATAAGCAAAATCCCTATACAAGCAACCACCCCTCTATTTGTCCCCAACCTTTTTAGACAGGATAAACCCTCAAGTAGGAGGTTTTTTTTCTTTAGTAGCTTTAATATTATCGCGCTGTCTTTTTACTGCTACAAGCCCTCCAATACGCCCGGTCTCCTTTGTAGAGAGACTGCCCCAGCCACTTTCCTTTACCTTGTCTAGTAGCCCAAGCTCCTCTGCGATCTCATATTTAATCATATCCTCTTTTTCTACTCTGAGCTTAGATTGTTTTATGACACCCATATCTATCCCTCCTCTGAGATAGTATGGGTCCCCTTATCTAAAATATACTTATATCTTCCTTTGTTCTATTCTTCTGCATTTTCCGTCTTATCCACTACTGGCCTATTATTTATGTATTTATCAAACATCCAGTTTGCATATGTGGCAATTATAAGTCCCACAAGGCTAAAGCCTAATACGACAAGTACAACCATACCTATTAAAAAGGATGTACATAATAAGAGTATAGCCAACACCAGTATGAAAACCAGTAGGGTCCGGGGTAACTTTACTATTGATAAAATAAAAGCATTTTTAATTATTTGGCGTAGCTTGAGTTTGTATGTGACTATCATGGGGAATATAAACATATTCATGATCAATACAAGGAGGGCTAGTACCAATATCAAGTATTCAAAAACAAAAAACAGCAGGCTTTCTTGTTCTTGTGCCCATGCTTGGTAAAACAGAAAATTGTTATAAAAGACGAAAATCAAAATACCATTTAGAAGCATCATTAAAAGGCCCTGCTTCCAGTTTGCCTTAAAAGCATCCTTAAAATCAGTCCAGACCCAAGCATGCTCGTCGTTTGACCATTTCCTAAGTATGTAGGCCACAGCTGCTGTAGCCGGCCCTGTTATGGCTAGGCAGGGTATCAAGAGCAATAGTATGGTAGGCAGTATTTCATGAATAACTATTCCCGCCTCCTGGTCTGCAACAGCAGCTAAAAGCATGAAATATAAATATAAAACAGGTATCCAAAATATTGAATAAATCAAGCTAAGCTGAATCATCTGCCAGATACGCACCTGAAGCACTGTAAAGAAAAGCTTTATACGACTACCTTCTAATTTCTCGTTTTTTAAATCCGGTTTGTTGGGATCACCGTAATACATCCTGCTAAAAAATCCACCCATTAGTTAAACATTCCTTCCATATCCATACTCTAAATTAAATACATTGTAACAGGATTTAGTGCAGTTTTCAATATTGCATTGGTAGAGAATTTTAGTATCCTTAAATATCACCTAATTTAAACATATAATTTAACTTCCTGTGTTTAACTTATTAGTTTGACATGGGAGGATGAGAGTGATAATATTATAGGCACATATAAGTGGATTGAGGAGCAAGTTTTATTAGTAGTGTGCTGGAGGATTTGGACTTCTATGAAGGCATATGAAAGGAGAACTTGCCGAAGGCAGCATAGTCCCTAACATGCGGCCTGGTCCCAGAGCGAACAGCTCTTGGACTGTCATCAAAGATGCTTTGATGGAGCGCTCTCTGCTTTCGATAATTGTACATGATTTTGTCAATGTATAGGTAACGAAAGCGGCTGAGTAAACTACAGCCGTTTTTTTATTCTATAGACTCGAAACAGTTTTAGCATACCATCATAATATATCATAGGCACAATCACTGTAATGATAGTTCTATGAAAGAAGAAAAGAGGAGGAAAACGATGAGGGGATACAATATAGCAATAATAGGTGCTACAGGTATGGTTGGACAGAAGGTCCTTGAGGTACTCGCTGAAAGGCAGGTAGTCATCAAAAATTACCATCTATTTGCCTCTGCACGTTCTACAGGAAAAAAAGTACATTTGTTGGGCAAGGATTACTTAATCGAAGAATTGAATGAACAATGTTTCGATGGTAAGGAAATTGATATAGCAATATTTTCAGCAGGTGGAGCAATCAGCAAGAAATTTGCACCTATAGCTGTGGAAAAGGGTATCACTGTTATTGACAACAGTAGTGCTTGGCGGATGGAAGGGGATGTACCCTTAGTAGTACCTGAGGTTAACGCCCAGGCTATCTTGTCCCACAAGGGTATAATCGCCAACCCCAATTGCTCTACAATCCAGGCTGTGGTTGCACTCTATCCCCTACACGATAAATTTAAAATAAAAAGGCTAGTATATTCGACATATCAGGCTGTATCTGGTGCAGGTGCGGGAGGCTATAATGATCTTGAAAGAGGCATTAAAGGAGACAAACAAGAGCTGTTTGTTCATCCTATATTTGGAAACTGCATCCCCCATATAGATGAGTTTACAGATAGGGGCTATACCAAGGAAGAGATAAAAATGATTGACGAAACAAAAAAAATACTTGATGACCAATCGCTAAGGATTACTGCAACAACGGTCAGGGTCCCTGTATTTCACAGCCATAGCGAATCAATAAACATAGAGTTTGAAAATGATTTTGAACTAGGCGACATTAGAGAGACCCTTGCAGGGGCAAAAGGAATAAAGGTAATAGACGACCCATCAACCAATGCCTACCCCATGCCAATATATGCGG
>DASRNC010000280.1:0-3309 GCA_035647595.1 Bacillota bacterium
TTTTAAAGCAGATGACTCCTACAAGGCAGAGGAGGATATTAATGAGATTTTGAGGGATGCAGGTCTATCTGATGTAGTTAATATTGCTGAAGTAGTACAAGAGAACAGGAATATTGTCACAATAATCTCGATATTTGCTTATGGCTTTATTATCCTTATGTCTCTTATCACCATTGCTAATGTATTTAATACTATATCCACCAATGTCAACTTAAGAAGACGTGAGTTTGCCATGTTAAAGTCAGTGGGTATGACGGACAAAAGCTTTAACAGGATGCTCAACTTTGAATGCATTTTATATGGGCTAAAGGGTTTATTGTATGGCCTGCCTGTGGCTATATTGATCACTTATTTAATTTATAGGGGCATTAGCCAAGGGGTGGAGATGGCCTTTTATTTACCCGTAAATGGCATATTGACAAGTGTATTTAGTGTATTCATAGTAGTCTTTGTTAGTATGATGTATTCTATGAGCAGGATACGTAATGAAAATATTTTAGATGAACTGAAAAATGAAAACCTCTAGCTGGCAATACTAACAAGCTAGAGGTGGACATAGATGACACTTATTAATCTTCCCTTGCATCCCACCAGCTTGTTAGCTGCTGGTTTATCTCAAATAGTAGCTCATTGATACCAGCACTTTCTAGCTCCTTATTAGCTTGGCTCAAGATATCCTTAATATCTTGGGCCTTACCTGTATATACAAACTCATACTCATCATATATATCCGCCACCTTAGACAGCTGGTCGCTAATAGCTGTTTCATCGAGTGTAAAGCCAGCTACAGGTGACATTTTAGCGTCTGCATGTAGCCCTAGGTAAAGTACCCCCTTATCTATGGGCTCTAGTCCCTCTGGATAGGTTATCATTTTGTTAGCAGGGGACGACCAGTAGCCTGGCGCGCGCATTGCCTCTTCATCCCTTATAACAACTCCATTGGAGAGCTCATATTGCCTGCCCTCAATACCGAACCTTAGTAGATTGGATAGCTCTTGGTCTGTGTTTATCATGGTCATTAGCCCCATAGCATCTTCCCTGTACTTTGACCATGAAGCAATGCCCCAAACATAGTTTTGCTCCTCGATAACAAAGTCATTTGCAAGCCTGTATGCATTTACCTCTATTATATCCTCACCAAGCATTAATTTCCCGTCATAGTATATCTCGGGATTGGCATGGCTTATATAGGCGAAAAAGCTTCCCTTAATAACCTGTTCATATGCTTCATCCTCAAGACTCATATAGCCCTTATCAATATACTCATATGCTGTTTCAGCAAGTCCTACAAACTTTTGGTCTTCAAATATATTAAAGGCAGTAGGGTAGCCATTTTCACCATACTTAACTCCTATACCGCTGTCAAGACAGGCATATTCGGCTAAATCATTGATCATTGGCAGATAATTGTCCATTGCTATAATATCTTTTTCATTTTCAGCTATTATACTCAAGGCATCCTCTAGCTGTGAAAGGTCATTTATTTCATCGGCTAGCTGGATATCATATTTATTTTGAAGCTCTTTATTTATATACAGATAATATGGGAAGGCCAGGTTTACCTTGTCATTTATACCGTATATATGGCCATTTAGCTTAACGCCTTCCCAGGCCTTAGGGTCAAATGCCTGATAGAGCCCACTCCCCTCTACTGAAAAGAGGTATTCATCTAGTGGCCATAGTAGGTCGTCCTTGACCGCCTCTGGAAAGGTATTAGGCTCTCCATCTATACCAAAGCCTGTATTGAGTAGGTCAACCTGACTGTCACTGCTTTTCAGCTGCCTGAGCTCACTTTGATATCCTAAATAATCCACACTATCAAAGGTAATAAACTCAACAACAAAAGCTGAGCCCTTATCCAGAAGTAGATTGTTAAAGTCTATAAATATTTGGGGGTCCACACCACTTGTCATAAGATGGTCACATGCCAATACTAGCTTTTTAACTCCTGGCCATAATAGATCATAGTCTATATCCCCGACCGACTCTATTGCTTCAGCTTCAGAGCCGACCTTTGGGGGGTCACTAGAATCTAAAGAGCCGTCAAAAATTATATAGTTATCATTTTCTTCAATGTAGTCATCTTTGGATATGCAGACGACATGATATTCACCATCGGCTAGCTGGGCTAAAATAAAGTACAAGTCCTTGTATATTAAAAAGGGGAAGGTCTCATCAAAGGTGCGGTGAAGCTCAAGGGTTTTGCCAGTAGTGAGGTCGCATATATATACGGGCTCGGGAAAACTATTATTCTGGTCAAATATTATTGTATCTCCAAGGAAAAAGGATCTGACGTCCTCACCCTCAAACAGAATTTTTTCTGATGAATCCTTCATACTGACAGAGTATATTTTTGTCCTGTCCTCACTTTGATAATATATATATTTACTGTCTAGCCCAATATATGTGTCCTCTTGCTCTGATATATTTACTAGGACCTGGTCTTTCCCTTCAAGCAAGTCTATCTCATAAAGGAAGCGGTTTTCATATTCAAACTGCATGTTCATAGCATTTTCTGCAAGAAAGTCCATGCCTTCATCATAGTAGGTATATTCATAATAAAGCTTGTCACCATATAGGTAAAGCTGGCCAATATGGCAGAGATTATCGTATTTAACCTCAGTTAACTCTTGGACATTGCCGTTTTCTAGGTCAAGATTGATAATGACCAGCTTTTGGTCACTGCTAGACCCTGTACCATATTCATCCATGATATACTCAACGCCAACAAAGTATGCCCTGTTATCTGAAAAAATAATATCATGAAAATTGCTCACTCCCCAATCTAGCTCTGCTAGCTTCATTCTGCCATCGCCGTCAGGCCTTTGCCTGTATACTGTGGTATAGTTTATATTGTACTCAGAAAACATATATAAATAATCATTGTGTAAACCATAGCCGCTGAGCATTCCTTCATCTGGCAATACTGCACTGCATGTTGGGTTAGTGTTTGTCTTGTAGTTGTAGGGCTCATGAACACAGTCTGGCTTATTGCACAGTACAATCCTATGCTCACTATCGAAGTCATAAAACCACAAAACCCCGTCTACTTCATGTAAAATGCCTTCACCATTAATCCCCATAAAATGATTCGGACTGCCGATTGAATAGGCGTCCTTTTCATTATTTTTTTGACAGGATACCACTGATAGTATTAGCAAAAGAGTAAGTAAAAGACACAATATGCGTTTTCTCA
The DNA here is from genome assembly GCA_035647595.1 of Bacillota bacterium. Lineage (GTDB taxonomy): Bacteria > Bacillota > Clostridia > Caldicoprobacterales > DTU083 > UBA3906. The sequence continues at coordinate 3,197 of DASRNC010000280.1, forward strand.
TGATGAATCCTCCTTCTTTCATTTAGTTACGATTCCTAGCAAACTGCCAAGCTGTATAGCAGCCTGCAAAAATAATTATCCCTATAGTAAACAGTAAAGCTATAGCCATATAT
>DASRNC010000281.1:0-3818 GCA_035647595.1 Bacillota bacterium
GCCCAGATATAGACGGTGCATATCTTATTCTTACAATGACTTTGCGCCATAAAAATATGATATTAGACATTTATCCTAATGCAGCTGACAAGGTTTTCACATTAAAAGAGTACGTCCTGCTAGATGAAAACGAAGAAGATGAACATGGCAATAAGGCGTATGAGGACATGGATGTTATTGACCCTTTTGGTGGGGATTATGAAATATATAAAGACTGTGCTTTAGAAATTGAGGAGCTGTTATTTGAGGTAATTGACAGGATTTAAGAAATTTTAAAATGAGGCTATTTCTTTTGACAAGGAACAGCCGTTGCTATAAAATCTATTTAGAAAATATAGGAGGCATAATAATGAAAATTGCAATTGGGAGCGACCACGGAGGATATGCATTAAAAGAGCTTGTAAGAGCCTATCTTGTTGAAAAAGGGTATGATGTTGAGGATTTTGGAGCGTATGATACAGAATCTGTCGACTATCCTGACTATGCTGTAAAAGCCGCCACAGCTGTAAGTAATGGCAAGTGTGATAAAGGTATAGTTATTTGTTCTACAGGTATAGGGATTTCTATTGCAGCAAACAAAGTAAAGGGAGTTAGAGCAGCACTTTGCACGGATATTATGTCTGCTAGACTAACAAGAGAGCACAATGATACGAATGTATTGGCTTTAGGTGCTTTTATTGTGGCTGAAAAGATGGCCTATGCCATTGTTGATACATGGCTAGGAACAGACTTTTCAAATGAAGACCGTCACCAAAGACGGATCGATAAAATAACCGAAATCGAAAATAAGTACTGATAATGTGAGGAGGATTTTTATGACTAAGAGCGCATTTGTCTTTGACCATCCACTTATTCAACACAAAATTTCCTTATTACGTGATAAGAATACTAGCAGTAAGGAATTTCGTGAATTGGCTTCTGAAATATCCATGTTAATGGGATATGAGGTGACTAGGGATATTCCGCTTAAGGAAATCGAAATTGAAACACCCATGGGGTACGCAAAGACTAAGGTAATCTCAGGAAAGAAGTTAGCTTTTGTACCTATATTAAGAGCAGGGCTTGGCATGGTCGATGGAATGCTTAAGCTTGTACCTATGGCTAGAGTGGGTCATATTGGTGTATACCGTGACCATGAAACATTAGAGCCTGTCGAGTACTATTGTAAACTTCCTCAGGATATAAGCAATAGGGATGTTGTTCTGCTTGATCCAATGCTTGCTACAGCAGGCTCAGCGTGTGATGCAGTTAAAAAAATAAAAGAGCGAGGCGCAAAGAGTATTAAATTTGTTTGTCTTATTGCTGCAAAGAGTGGGGTTGAAAGGCTTCACAAAGAGCATCCTGATGTCAACATATACTGTGCAGCAGTCGATGATGTTCTTAATGATATTGGGTACATAGTACCAGGCCTAGGCGATGCAGGCGACAGACTATTTGGCACAAAATGAGTAATCTGTTTGGAGGTTTTTAATATGCGTCCGGCATGGGATGAATATTTCATGAGTATTGTCGAGTTAGTAAAAACACGCTCAACTTGTTTGAGAAGGCAGGTGGGAGCTCTTATAGTTAAAGATAAACGTATATTAGCATCGGGCTATAATGGCGCCCCTGTTGGTTGTAAACATTGTATAGATATAGGTTGTATGAGGGATGAATTAGGTATACCCTCTGGGCAGCGGCACGAGTTGTGTCGAGCTACCCATGCAGAGCAAAATGCTATAGTTCAAGCAGCTTATTCAGGTACAAGTGTTAAGGATGGTATTATGTATGTCACCACCCACCCTTGTGTGTTATGTGCAAAATTAGCCATTAATGCGGGCATTACTAAGATTATATTTAAGGGTGATTATCCTGATGAGCTTTCTATGGAATTGCTACAGGAGGCAGGAGTGCGTGTGGTGAAATATGAAGAGCCACAAAACATTATAGACAAAGAGACCCATTTTTGAGGTGTTTAACTAATGATAGTAATTGAGTTTCATCATTTGGTGGCGTTTGCTGTTTCACTTATTGTATCTTTTTTTGCTACACCAATAGTTTGTAAATTAGCCATGAAAGTGGGAGCAATAAGTATTCCAAATGATAGTCGCAGGGTCCATAAAAAGCCTATGCCATTATTAGGTGGATTAGCAATTATAGCTGGATTCCTGTTAGCTGCAATATACAGCTTTGCTACTAGAGATTTTAATCAATTCATACATTTTATTAGTGAGTTGAAAACTATAGGAATATTAATTGGTACAATCATAATTACTATTCTTGGAGTAATTGATGATATAAGACCACTTCGTGCTAGGGTTAAGTTCCCTATTCAGCTTATAGCAGCCATAATTGTAGTTGCTACAGGTACAAAAATTACTACTCTATCAAAGCCTTTTCTAGATTCTGTTGCCATGCATCCTAACATGATGTTCTTACTTAGTGACATCTTGGCTTTTATAGTATCAGTTGTTTGGATTGTGGGTCTTACAAATGCAATTAATCTTATTGATGGGTTAGATGGATTAGCAGCAGGTGTTTCTGGCATTGCTGCTATTACATTATTTATTGTTTCAGTTATTCGTGGACAGGATGACACTGCCATAGTAGCCGTTACATTAATTGGAGCTATTGCAGGCTTTCTACCTTATAATTTTAATCCAGCTAAAATATTCATGGGTGATACGGGGGCTACCTTTCTAGGGTTTGTGCTAGCAATATTGTCTATAGAAGGCACAATGAAATCGGTTACTGTATTATCTATGGCCATCCCCATTTTAGTTTTGGGGCTTCCAATTTTTGATACCATGTTTGCAATAGTCCGAAGAGTTTTACACGGAAAGCCTATAGCGCAGGCAGACAGAGGTCATCTGCACCATAGACTTTTGGATATGGGTTTAAGCCATCGCATGGCTGTTACAATACTATATATTGTTAGTGCAGCCTTAGGGGTTGTGTCCATTGCTATAGTTGATAAAGGCTTATTGCCTTCAACAATACTTATCATAATAATTGTTGTGTTTGGACTAGGAGGGGCAAGAAATCTTAAGGAGATTAATACTAACTCGGACCAAGATTACAAATGTGAAAATCCAGATGAAGCAAAGAAACCTATTGAAGATGACACCTTGGAGAAAGAAAAAGACGAAGAGACACTTATAGATGACGGGCTTAATAATGCACAACTAGAAGCGGCTTCGGGTCAAAAAGAGTTTGAAGAGACTTGTATAGATGAAAAGCCTATGAAGAATAATGTAGATAAATAAAAAGCTAGGAGATAATAAATGAAAAAGATTAAAGTAATGACTGTGTTTGGTACAAGGCCTGAGGCTATTAAAATGGCTCCCCTAGTTAAAGAATTAAACAAATACGAGGAAATAGATTCTAAGGTTTGTGTTACGGCACAACATAGACAAATGCTCGATCAGGTGCTTGAAATCTTCGACATTAAGCCACATTATGACTTGGATATAATGCAAGATAGACAAACGCTTAGTGATATTACTACAAGAGCGTTGATTGGCCTTCACGGTATATTTAAAGAATCTCGGCCTGATATAGTTTTAGTTCATGGCGATACAACAACGACATTTGCAGCATCCTTGGCGGCATTCTATGCTCAGGTCAAGGTTGGGCATGTTGAGGCGGGGTTAAGGACTTATGACAAGTATTCTCCATACCCAGAGGAAATGAACCGAAAATTAACAGGCTCTATTGCCGATTTACACTTTTCTCCTACCTATGCTAATAAGGACAATTTGTTAAAAGAAAATGTCTCTGAGAAGGTAATTTATGTTACTGGGAATACTGTAATTGATGCACTTTCTGATACTGTATCT
>DASRNC010000282.1:0-2750 GCA_035647595.1 Bacillota bacterium
CTGTAAAAGATATTATAATAAACTGTATTGGTCCCGTTATAGGTGCCCATTCCGGTCCGGGCACAATCGCACTCTTTTTTATTGCTGATACCCGTTAAACTTGACCAGCAAAATCATCTAATGCAAGTATACTATTATGGCAGTGAGCTTAACGATAAGAACACTGCCTTTTTCATGAATGTTTATAAGCCTAGTATCCTAGTAGCAAATGTGAAATACACAATTAGGGCTACTGCATCTACAATAGTCGTGATTAATGGGCTGGCCATAATTGCTGGGTCCATCTTAAGCTGCTTGGCCAGTATCGGCAGAACGCTACCTATCACTTTGGCAGTCACTATAGTAACTAAAATGGTTAATGAAACTGTTGTGGCAATATCGATTGGATAGCCCTCAAGATAATAGGTCCTTAAAAAGTTCACTGCCGCTAGAGAGGTCCCTACGAGTAAACTTACTCTGATTTCCTTCCATAATATTTTAAAAGTATGTTTGAATTCTAATTCACCAAGTGCAAGACCACGTATAACTAGGGTAGACGCTTGAGATCCCGCATTTCCTCCAGTGTTCATCAACATTGGGATAAAAACAGCCAACGCAACTACAGATTCTAGTGATTTTTCATACCGTTGAATTATATATCCAGTAAAGGTAGCAGATATCATTAATACGAGTAGCCATGGTATCCTTTTTTTGGCTAGGCTCAAAACCCCTGATTCTAGGTATTCCTCCCTTGTTGGCTGTAATGCTGCCATCCTATGAAAGTCTTCTGTGTTTTCCTCATCAATGACGTCTATGATATCATCTATTGTAATAATGCCAACAAGACGGTTTTCCTGGTCCACGACCGGAGCAGCAAGCAAATCATAACGTTTAAATATATCAGCTGTTAACTCTTGATCATCATGGGTATGTAAAACAATCGGGTCCTGCTTCATTATATCACCAACTGTATTATCAGCAGGAGCAAATACTAGATTTTTCAGTGAGACAGTCCCCTCTAATCTACGCTTGGAGTCAATGACATAGCATGTGTAGATTGTTTCCTTATCCAGCCCGATTCTTCTGATTCTCTCAAGTGCGGCAGATACATGCATTTCCCTTTTTAAATCTACAAACTCTATGGTCATCAGGCTACCGGCCGAATCTTCGGGATAATTTAGAAATTGATTGATTAATCTGCGTTCATTTTCACTGGCATTTATTAGAATTCGTTTTACTACGCTAGCAGGCATTTCTTCTAAGTAATCTATCTTGTCATCAAAAAATAAGTCATTGAGTATTGAAGTTAATTCCTTATCATTAACTAGCATTGATATCTCGGTTTTCTGGTCAATTGAGAGATTCGTAAAAACATCTGCAGCTTTTTCCTTGGGTAAGAGCCTGAATAAAATTAATGTTGTTTTTGCATCAAACTTGTCTAGTATATCAGCGATATCAACTTCATCTACATCCTTGAAAACATTTCTTATCTCATTATAATTTTTTTTTGACAACATTTCACTGATTTTTTCTAGGTTCATTGTAATCCCTCCCCTTTTGACATACATTTTTACTGGAAGTCCCAAACCGCACCACTAAATAAGCAACTGGGGATATATTAAGTAATATTACCTAAACAAAGATAAAAATCCTGAGCAGGTCAGGATAAGCGTACAATAGCAATATATACCTCTCGTAGAGCTTTGACACTATACAGCCTCGGATAATCCTAGCTGCAATAAGTAAAACCTTAATCCGGCAATACCTGTTGGCCCGTTGGCATCTTTCGATATTTCTGGGCAGCAGCATTAGTCTGTGTAGGAGCCTCACCTAACAAGTTCTGGTACAAGTTTATCATCCACTGGCAAGCATTACAAGAGGAAGTCTAAAATATGTACAAGCCTTAAGGACAGAAATAACCGTCTTTAAGGCTTGTGCTCTATACCATTATTATCTAGGAATACATATTGTCTGGCCTATCATTAGTCGATTAGGGTCTACTCCCGGGTTGGCTGCTCTTATGGCATCAACTGTAGTGTTAAAGCGCTGGGCTAGACTATAAAAAGTATCGCCCGCCCTTACTACATATGGGCTGGTTCCCGCTGGACACGGTCCAGGACTTGGTGCTCCTGGTATGCATATTGTTTGGCCTATCATCAGCCTATTGGGATCTACATTAGGGTTAGCTCTCATAATGGCCATAACTGTAGTATTAAACCTTTTTGCCAGGCTATAAAATGTATCTCCTGCTCTAATGATATAGGGCTGAGTGCCTTCTGGACATGTCACCTGAAGTGAGGAATAATCATAATTCATATAGTGTATCACCTCCATTCGGATATGATACATTATATGCAGCTTATCAATTGATGTTCTATGCTAAGTAAATATCATCTATTTTCTATGATATTTATAATATGCCACTACTGTTAGCTCCTTGTTTTGCTCAGTATCAAAGTATCTTAGGTTGACACCATCAAGGCTCATAAGCTCTCCTACTTTAATACTCTCTAGTGGATGACTAAATACTTCTTTTCCCTCACAGGTGATAAATAGTTTATCACCATAAACATTTATATATCCATATTTTCCTATTATAGTCTCACTATATGTATCAGGGTCTCTTACCGATACATATTTAACTTCCCTACCATTAAGGCTTTGTAGCAGTAAGAGATTGTCCCTTTTTCTTTTCTGTGCTTTACGTTTAAAAAACATATAAATCAAACCTCAGTTTGCAATAAAATGCAGATGATATTTACATATTATCA
>DASRNC010000283.1:0-12308 GCA_035647595.1 Bacillota bacterium
GGAATTTTGCTTTGAATAATGTTGAATAGGGATTCTTTTATCCTATTTGAAGTTGGTCTTGTATTGTACTCACTTAGTGTTTTAATATATCTGCCCCCGTACTTGCCGGAAACTATCCTTAGCATAAGAGTCCAACCCTTCGATGATTAGAGGAAATCATGATTTATTCACTATATGTATTTTACCATAATACCAAATTGTGGACAAGGAGCTAAGTTGGTTAGTCGGAAATTATATCAGTTCCTTGGTGTTTTGATAGACATTCCTCTGCAATTTTCCGAAACTCTATTTTATCTAGATTTTTGATTACCCTCTCTGCATTTTTACTTGCTAGCATAAACAACTTTGAATCCTTTATTGGATTGGCCATCCTAAACTCAGGTAAGCCATGCTGGCGTGAACCATATACTTGGCCCGGACCTCTCAATTCAAGGTCTTTTTCTGCAATTTCAAACCCATTCGCCAATGATACCATAGCCTGGAGCCTATCTTTAGCCAAGTCATCATCTGTATCAGATATGAGTATACAATATGATTGCTTAACTCCTCTTCCCACCCTGCCGCGTAGCTGGTGCAATTGGGCCAGGCCGAAACGTTCAGCATTTTCTATTACTATAATCGTAGCATTTTCTGCATCTACACCAACCTCTATTATACTTGTTGCGACTAGTGCCTTTGTTTTGCCTTGGAGAAATTCTTCCATTATAAGATCTTTTTCATTTGTTTCAAGTCTACCATGCAAGAGCCTTATCTCTATACCCATTAAGTACCCTTGCTTTAATTCCGAATATAAATCTTCTGCAGATATAGCATCTATAGTGCTACTCTCCTCAATAAGCTGACATACTATATAGGCCTGTTCTCCTTGCTTTACTCTGTTTTTTACAAACCTGTATACTCTTTCTCTTAGCTTTGAGGAAACACAATAGGTTTTTATGGGCCTTCTACCCGGTGGCATGTCCTTAATAACAGAAAGGTCAAGATCTCCATATAAAATATGGGCCAGTGTCCTCGGTATTGGTGTTGCTGACATAGCCATAAAATGAGGTGCACCACCCTTACTTCGCAGGACGGCTCTTTCTCTAACTCCAAATCTCTGTTGCTCATCGCTTATTACAAGTCCAAGACTTTTGAAAATAACATCATCTTGAATAAGGGCATGGGTACCAATCATGATATCTATTTTACCATTAGCCAGTCTTTCCTTAATTGCGCTCTTTTCCGCTGCATTCATGCTTCCAGTCAATAATTCTATATGGATCCTAAAGTCCTTTAGCAGGCTTGAGAGTGTTTTCATATGTTGTTTTGCCAGCAGCTCTGTTGGAGCCATCATTGTACTTTGATAACCTGAAAAAGCAACCGTATATAGGGCAGCTGCTGCAACAAGGGTCTTGCCTGAACCTACATCGCCTTGAATCATACGGTTCATGACTTTTCCACTATTGAAGTCATTGAATATATTTTTTATAACCTTATCTTGGGATGGTGTAAGCTCATAAGGAAGAGAATTAAAAAAAGACTCAATATTAGCTTTGTCTGTATTAATCTTTACGTCACTAGTTCTCGAGTTTATCGTGTTCTTGATGTATTGTGCACTGACCTGTAAATTAAAAAATTCGCTAAAGATTAGCCTTTGCCTTGCATATTCCAGCTGGTCTTCACTTGCTGGATAGTGGATATTTGTATAGGCATCTTTCTTGCTTACAAAACCAGTGCTTTTTTTTATTAATAGGTCACTATAGGAGTTCTTATCTAATTCTGGACATTCTAAGGCCTTGTTTATAAGCCTTTGCAGGTCCGTTTGTGTTAGCCCTCTTGTTAGCTTGTAGACAGGGACAAGCTTGTCCCTTGTATGCTCTTGGGCACAGTATTCCTCGATAATGGGATTTTGTATTTGCAGTTTGTTGTTTCTTTTTATTATTTTGCCCCTTATGTAGTACAAGACATCTTGCTTGTATATGGACGCTCTAAAGGGTTGGTTAAACCAAGTACACTCTACCTTACCTGTATTGTCAACTGCCACAATTGAAGTTATTGATAAACCTTTTGCATACCTAGTGCGCGGTCTGCCCATAAAAGATGCAGATATAGAAACATCTCCACTACTCCTAATCTGTGATATGGGCAAAACAGCCTTATATTTTTCATATTCCCGTGGATAATAATGTAATGCGTCTTCTAAAATATATATATCAAGCTTTTTAAAAAGCGAGGATTTTTTTGGCCCAATCCCTTTGACCTCTATTGTTTTGTCTGTGAGTTTATGCATATCAACCTCATAATTTGCAGATAAAAAGCTTTATTATGGTCTATTCTACAGAAATAATATAATAATAAAGTGGTTGTCCGCCATCTAATACTTCAACCTCTATATCTGGATACTTACTTTCAAGATATGAGGTCAATTTCTCGGTGGTTTCCTCTTTGGCATCCACCCCATAGATCAATGTGATGATCCCATCATCTTCATCAACCATATTGCTGAGCAATTCCTTTGTAACCTCAACGATGTCCTTACCAACTGACATGATCTTGCTGTTTGCCAAGCCCATAAAATCTCCCTCTTCGATTTCCTTATTGTCGAAGTTGGAGTCCCTCACGGCATAAGTGACTTGTCCTGTCTTAACCTGTTCGATTGCCTTATTCATAGCATTAGAGTTATCCTTTAGGGGGATTTCTGGATTATATGCTATTAAGGCAGCCAACCCCTGTGGTATAGACTTGGAAGGTATGACATGGATAGGCTTTTCGCTAAGCTCTGCAGCCTGATTTGCGGATAAGACAATATTGCTATTGTTTGGTAGTATAAATATATCCTTTGCCCTTACCCGTTCAGCAGCTGTTAGTATATCTTCTATGCTAGGGTTCATTGTCTGACCACCTTCGATGATATGGTCGACATTCAAATCCTTGAATATGTTTGCTATCCCATCTCCCATGGAAACAGATAATATACCAAACTCCTTTTCGGGCGCATTGTATATATCCCCCAGCTCTGCGAAACCGCTGTTGTGACTGTGTTGCTCCCTCATATTATCTATTTTTATACTTGAAAGTTCTCCAAACCTTAGACCTAATTGAAGTGCCTTTCCAGGCATATTGGTATGGAAATGTACCTTTATCAAATCCTCATCTCCGACAACAACAATTGAATCACCCAATCTCTCAAGCTTTGTCTTTAGCTTTTCGATGTCCTGGTCTTCTATATAGGGGTGTAAGTTTTTTATAAAAAACTCTGTACAATAACCAAACTCAATCGATTCGCTGGTGTCAATCTCGGAATCTGACGGTAGTGAAATACTCTCGGCATCAAAACTTGACAAGTCAAGATCAAAGTCTTCATCTAATGCATGGGCACAACCCATCATTATATATAAAATACCCATACCTCCTGAGTCAACAACGCCTGCTTGTTTTAATACTGGTAATAGGTTGGGGGTATTGTCAAGTGTTTCCTTTGCTACGTCTAATATTTTTGTAAAGTACTCTGTAAAGTTCTTTGATTTCTTTGCTATCTTAAGGGCATCCTCTGCGGTAACCCTGGCTACAGTAAGCATTGTTCCTTCTACTGGTTTCATTACAGCCTTGTATGCTTTCTCTGCTCCCCTTTGAAGAGCTTGGGAAAATTGTGTGGTATTTACTTCATCATGCCCTGCCAAGCCCTCTGCAAAACCCCTGAACAACTGTGAAAGTATAACGCCTGAGTTGCCCCTTGCTCCCTTTAGAGATCCCTTTGATAGTGCATTGGCGACCTGGTCTAAATCATCTGTTTTTAGTGCCCTTATTTCCCTGGAAGCTGACATCATTGTAAGCGACATATTAGTACCTGTATCACCGTCAGGAACAGGGAAAACATTTAGTGAGTTAACTGTCTCCTTGTTCTCTTCCAAAAATTGAGCAGCAGACAATAGCATTTGTTTTAGTATTGCACCATCTATAGTAAACTGATTCAACGAATAGTACCTCCTCATTAGCTCGGCTTAACTAGACCCTTACGCCTTCGACTCTAAGATTTACTTTATTTACTTTTGCGCCAGTTAGCTTTTCTATATTGTACTTTACTGTATCAATAACGTTTTTGGCAACAGTTGCGATAGATATTCCGTATTCGACTACAATAAAAAGATCTATTACAACCTCATTTTCCTGAGTATATACCTTGACCCCCTTGGATAGATTGCTAATTCCAAGAAGCTCAACAATCCCGTCCGTAGCCCTTTTCGAAGCCATCCCTACAATACCATAGCATTCTATAGCGGTAATGCCAGCCAAAACAGCTAATACATCATCAGAAATAGTTATTTCACCTAATGAATTTGTTTTTGATGCTCCCATTGTTATTCCTCCTATCTAAATTAAATAATATAATAGCTTTTACTTAAATAACAGTACAAAACAAGATTTTAGTATTTTAATTTTATCTTATAAGATGTAAATATGCAACTGTGCTTATATCTATCTTCTTGCCAAAACTAATATCTAATGTTAAAATAGAACTTGTTTTATCTTATTTGATAATAAGAACTTATGGGTTAACTATTTAAGGAGGTGTTCAGATAATGGCAAAAATTTGCGATATATGCAGTAAAGGCAAAATGTCAGGTAATAAAATAAGTCACTCAAACAGAAGGTCAAAAAGGTCATGGGCCCCTAATCTGAAGAAGATAAAGGTGGAGGATAATGGCTCAATAAAGACATTGGAAGTATGCACTAGATGTATTCGTACAGGCAAGTTCAAAAAAACCCAATAACTACTTAAAAAACGTGCTCCTTTGCACGTTTTTTTATTACCTCTTGCCAGATATTTTTCTAACTATAAGGCTAATGAATCTAGGCAGTTTGACTATGTAAAATCTCAAGGGCTTCACCTCTATTTCTTTATTAAACAGCAACCTGCTATGATTAGGACAATCCCAAGCATAAACAGCCAAAACCATGGTGGCGTTATGCAAATGATAATAATTGTGCCCCCTGCTATTAATATAGCAGGCAAGATACTGTTGTGACGTCTACCACATCCCTTTCTGTACCTAAACCGATTAAACATTTATTTTATTCCCCCTGGCTGCCACATTGATATGTCCTCAAATATATTGTATTCAAGGCGGGGAATAAAGTTACCATAATACTTTACTCTTTTTTAACAAAGACTTGTATTATTTAAGTTTGCCTGCATCACGCATTAATTTTAATATTTCTGCAGGTTCTTCTGAATTAAACACCGTTGAGCCGGACACAATGATATTGGCACCTGCATTAACAATTTCCTTGATATTATCCAGGTTTATGCCCCCATCAACCTCTATGTCCAGATCACTATTTAGGTCATCTGCCATGTTCCTTAGGTCTTTGATTTTTTTTGTCATTGCAGGAATATATGTTTGTCCACCGAAGCCCGGGTTTACGGTCATAAGCAAAACCATATCCAAATCAGCCAATACATATTCCAGTACACTAAGCGGTGTAGATGGATTTAGTGCTACTGATGCTTTTATCCCCTTTTCCTTAATCGCTATAATACTAGCCTGTAAGTGGTCTAGTACTTCTGCATGTATACTTATAATATCTGCTCCTGCTTGTATGAAATCATCTATATAATCCATTGGGTTGTCCATCATCAGGTGTACATCAAAGGGTAGACAAGAATATGGTCTGAGTTTCTCTACAATTATAGGTCCTATTGTAATGTTTGGGACGAAATGTGCGTCCATAACATCAAAATGTATTATATCTGCGCCAGATTCACTGAGCATTGTTACCTCTTCACCTAGCCTTGAAAAATCCGCAGCCAGTATGGATGGGGCTATTTTTATCATCTCTAATACCACCTTTGCTTGGACAAGTCGCTTAGCAATCTTAAGTATCGCTGATATCTTCCCTTGGAGATCAAGCCTGCGTCGACTGCCTCTCTTATAGCACATTCAGGCTCTTGGTCGTGTAGGCAGCTGATGAATCTACATTTATTTTTGTGTCGCCTGAATTCTGGATAATTTTCCGACAGTTCCTCAGTCATTATTTGTGATAAATTAAGCTGACTGAAACCGGGTGTGTCAACTATCATTCCGCCATCGCCTATAGTAAGAAGCTCTACATGTCGTGTTGTATGCTTGCCCCTATTAAGCTTTTTACTGATCTCACCTGTCTCAAGATTGTGGTCGGAACTAAGAGCATTGATGATTGAGGATTTGCCCACGCCTGATTGACCAGCGAGGGCAGATATTCCTCGTAAATCCTTCATTAATTTCTCTATTCCAAGCTCCTCCTTGACGGATATACAATAAGAAGGATATTCAGTATGTAGATATTCCTTTTTCAGCTTATCCAACTCATCATCTTCCACTAAATCTATCTTGTTTATAGCTATGAGGGGGGCTATGTCCATGTATTCGGCATATACTAGCAATTTGTCCACCAATAGTAAATCAGGCATAGGTTCTGCTGCTGCCATTACTACTATTAGGTTATCTACATTGGCTACTGCAGGCCTTTTCATATAGTTCCTACGGGGTAGGATTTCTTCTATAGAGCCTTCGTGTACATCACTACCTGGCTTAATAAGCACATTGTCTCCTACAGCCGGTACTATCCCCGTTGTACGTAGCCGCCCCCTGGCCCTGCACCTTATCGTGTCGTCTTTAGTTAGGACATCGTAAAAGCTCCCTACGCCTTTTATAATAGTTCCCCTCATCATTTAGTTATCATTTTCCTCCTGACTAAAGTCAATTGTCTCGCGTCTCCAAAATGCTTCATCAATATATATATCATAATCAACCTTTCCGGATCCCTCAACTGCAATCCTAGTAGGTCCTTCTGAAAGTGATTGCTTGTCATTATACATAACTTTACTGTCAAATACTCGTACTACTTTAATCTGGGCAGATTCTATGTCACCCTCCAGGTATATCTCTATTTGTTTTTCTTTATTTGGATTTGGTCCCATGCTAACCCATAGGTCAACTTTCCTGTCATCCTCGCTAGTCTCATTTTCTAAGGGGTCCTGCCTTATAACAATACCTGGGCCTATTTCATTGCTATACTCACCATTGACTTCGCCAACTTGAAAGCTGTCATCCGTGATCTGTCTTTTTGCTTCATCCTCAGCAAGGCCTATATAGTTACCTATTGATTGGGGTCCCATACTTATTGTCAATATTATTTCTGTTCCCTTTTCAACCTCTGTACTATGTATTAGGCTTTGGTCTACTACATCGCCCATAGCAAATTCACTATTTACAAACTCAGGCGTACCTACAATAAGGCCAGCTCTCTCAAGTTCTAGCTCTGCACTTCTTTGTGACATGCTTATTGTATTTGGAACAACCACCCTTTCAACACCTAGGCTAACTATAACGTTAACATCACTGCCAGCTTTGACCATCATGCCTGCTCTTAAATCCTGGTATATTATGTGGTCTATTTCCAAACTATCGTCATTACGATACTCCGCAATAACCATATTTAGATTTCTTGAATCAATGGCCCTCTCAGCCCGTTCTATGCTGAAGCCCTCTATTTCCGGTACTTCAACCTCTCCCCTATTACTGTTCTGCTTTAAAATGCCACTAAAAACTGCCACGAGTAGCATTACTAGGGATGACACGATTAATATGGATAAAGTGGTCAGTAGTATGTTGCGTTTTTTACGTTTAGATTCAGTATTCTTCTTGTTTCTTCTTTCTAGCCTGTTATCCTCCCCCTTATAAGGAGGTACCATTTGAGTGGTCTGGGATAAATCAACATTTTCTCGTTTTATATAGCTACCATCGGGTTCTTTAAGAGCTTTGTCTAGATCATTAATAAATTCAGCTGTATCCTTGTACCTATTGTTTACGTCCTTTTCTGTTGCTTTCTCTATTATATATTGTATACTTTTGGGTACCTCAGGATTAACTTCAGCTACAGGTGTTATTCTGTTTTGAATATGCTTTAGGGCTACAGATACTGCACTATCCCCTTCAAAGGGTACCATACCGGTTATCATTTCATAAAATACTATACCCAATGAATAGACATCGGATTGCTTGTCTACATAACTCCCTCGAGCCTGCTCTGGTGAAAAGTAATGTACAGACCCTATTACATTTGAACCAGCCATTGTTACCGTTGCAGTATTAACAGCGCGGGCTATACCAAAGTCAGTCACCTTTACATTTAATTCCTTGCTAATCAATATGTTTTGTGGCTTGATATCCCTGTGCACTATATCGTTTCTATGGGCATGGCTTAGAGCATAGCAAATATGGGAGCAAATTTTGACTGCTTCTTCACTGTCAAGCCTGCCTTTGTCATTTATATATTCCTTTAACGTTTTACCGTCAACAAACTCCATCACAATATAGTGTATGTCACCCTGCTGGCCTACATCATATATATTTACGACATTTGGGTGGGACAGGCTTGCTGCGGCCTGTGATTCTCTTTTAAATCTTGTAACAAATTCATCATCTTCTACAAGCTCAGGTCGTAATACCTTCACTGCAACATACCTATTAAGCAGGTGGCATTTGGCCTTGTATACTGTCGCCATCCCTCCACCACCGACTTTTTTTAGCAGTTCGTACCTTCCACCAAGTATTTTTCCCAGCATATACTTCACCTCTCTTTGTCATGGCAAGTGTATCTTGCAGCCACAATCGTGATATCGTCCCTGCCACCTGCATCTAATGCCTTGTCTCCTAAGGTATTAACCAGCACATCTAGTGACAAGTCACCAGGTGTACTCCCTATAAAGTCATCTAAGTTTACGTAATTCACCAAACCATCCGTACATAGGAGGATAGTATCTCCTATATCTAGCTTTTCTTCAAATACATCTATCCTAATCTTATCTTCGGTACCCAGGGCCCGTGTTATAACATTTTTCTTCGGATGGCCTATCATTTGGTCAGGGGTTATGCTACCATTGTCAACTAACTCCTGAACAAGGGAATGATCTCTTGTAATCTGTTTAACTTTCTTGTCTCTGATTAAATAGCACCTGCTATCGCCGACATGGGCAATATAAACTGTGTTGTCTATGAAGGCAGCTAAGGTTAGGGTAGTCCCCATACCATCCAAGTGATCCTCTTCCTTAGATAAGGCATATATCCTTTTGTTGGCCCCTTCGATCGACTTATATATAATACCCATCAAGGTCTTTTTGTCTACCTTATCTGTATACTTTTTATGTAAATATTTACTAACATACTCTACTGTAAGTCGACTTGCAAGGTCACCAGCATTGTGACCCCCCATACCATCAGCAACCATTATATATCCATATTTAGAGTATTCGGCTCCGGGCATGTAATAATAATCTTGGTTGGATTTTCTTTGAGTACCCTTGTGGCTATAAGCATCATATTCCATAGTATAACAACACCCCCTACTTGCCTTTAGCACCCATATAGCTTGCCTTTAATTGACCGCATGCTCCATCGATGTCTAGGCCCATTTCTCGCCTTCTTGTTACATTAACACCCTTCAATTCCAGGGTCTTTATAAATACATTAAGTGAATTTTCATTGCTTTTTTTCATATCGCTATGGTCTACCTCGTTTAATGGTATTATATTTATATGGCAGGGAAAGCCTTTTAACAACTCGCCTAGCTCTTTTGCATGTTCTAGCTTATCATTTATCCCATCTATCAAAGCATATTCAAATGTAACCCTTCTGCCGGTTTTGTCAAAGTAATATCTACTGGCATCTATTACTTCCTTTACGCTATATGCCTGTGCTATCTTCATAATCTGTTTGCGTAGTGTATCATTTGGCGCATGCAATGAAACAGCAAGGTTTATATTAATGCCTTCTTTAGCCAATCCCCTTATTTCGGGAACCAGGCCACAGGTAGACAGGGTAATATTCCTATATCCAATATTTAAGCCCTCCGGTTGGTGGACTAGATGCAAAAATTTAAGGGTATTTTTATAATTGTCTAAAGGCTCTCCACTACCCATCAATACTAGGCCCCTAATCGGTAGATATTCCTGGCTCAATAGGGCATTGTTTACATGCAAGACTTGGGCTAGCATTTCTCCAGCTGTTAGGTCCCTAATAAGTCCACCTGTAGTTGATGCACAGAAGCTACAGCCCATTTTGCACCCTACCTGGGTAGATAGGCATAGTGTAGTACCATAATTGTATTTCATGGTTACACATTCTATTATATTCTTATCTGATAGCAAATACAAATACTTTCTCGTATGCCCATCTGCAGACTGTAGTAGCCTAAGTTGCTTTAAATTCGTTATAATGTAATTATGATCAAGCTTTCCAATCAGCTTCTTTGGTAAATTCGTCATATGGTCATAAGACAATATGCCACTATGGAGCCATTTGAATAACTGCTTCCCGCGGTATAAATCTTCATCTAGTGAATTCATAAGAGATTTCATTTCGTCTATTGTCATGCTTAGTAAATCTGGCTTTGCAGTCAAATCTATACCTTCTTTCTAACCCTTGCTATAAAAAAACCATCTATATTGTCCCGCAATGGTATTGTTTGTATCATATTGTCTTCTACAGCCCACCTTAATCCAGCTGGTAGATATGGGCTTATATCATCTAGAAAAAAATCTTGGTTTTCGTGTAAAAAACTTTTAATCATAAGCTGGTTCTCGTCAGGGTTTATTGTACACGTGCTATATACTAGTACTCCACCGGGCTTTACATACCTACTACATGCATGTAGAATACTCCGTTGTAGTTTTACTAGTTCATCTATTCCTCCTAAAGTTGTCCTAAGTTTAATGTCAGGTTTTTTGTTAATAGTACCCAGCCCTGAACAGGGTACATCTAACAAAACCCTATCCATTTTATTATCTATTTCCGACCTATAAACAGATGCATCCATAAGTTTAGTATGAACTATCTTTGTACCCATGCGCTCTACATTATTATCGATCAACTTTACCCTGTGTTTGTGTATATCCCATGAGTCTATTCTCCCCCTATTATTCATCAATTCTGACATATGAATTGCTTTGCCACCAGGAGAACTACATCCATCAAGAATTAACTCCCCTGGAGAGGGTGCGAGGATGTGTGATACAAGCATAGAGGACTCTCCCTGAACTGTAAAGAGCCCCTTCTTATAAAGGTCATTTTTCTCTATGTCACCAGCATATTTGATTCTTAGGGCTTCAGGCAAATAAAAACCACTTTCTGCAGTGATGCCTATTTTAGCCAGCCTATTCCTTACCTCTTGACTAGTTGCTTTATGTGTGTTAACACGAATTGATACTGCCTTGTCGACTTGGGGTGGCCTCATAATCAATTCAGCCTTTTGTTCACCATAGTCATCAATCCACTTTTGGGCCAGCCAGACTGGATATCCATACCTTAATGCCAGCCTGTCTTTGCCCTTCTCATTTTCATCTAATAGTTTCAATCTATCTTTATTTCTAACTATATTCCTCAATACACCATTAACAAATCCCCGCAGACCGCTTAGGCCACGCTTTTTACATAGCTTTACTGCCTCATTAACAGCAGCCGAGTCTGGCACTCTGTCAAGATACATAATCTGATAAATGCTTAGCCTTAATATGTTTAAAATCCAAGGATTAGTTTTTTTTATCTTTGCAGTTTTTTTGAGACTATAGTCTATAGTGATTTGCTTTTCTAGAGTACCATACACCAACTGAGTGACAAAGGCCCTGTCCCTGTCACTGAGGTCATGTTTTTTGAGAGCTTCCTTTAGGCTAATATTAGCATATCTTTCTTTTGAGTTAACTTCCATTAGTATCTCTAATGCAATATATCTCGCTTGCTTATTGTTGGATTTCATCAGCTATCTTCATTCACTTTCCTGCCGACCGAGTATAGACCCGACGGTAATCTGGTTGCCACGGAGGTATTCCTCGCTAGACATCCTACGACCGCCCTCCCCTTGAAGCTCGACAATTTGTAGGAAGCTATTACGACAAGACACCACAAGCCCCTCATTAATATCTGCCACAACAATTGTGCCAGGCCTTTCTTCGTTTGAAAGAGACTTTTCCCACTCCCTAGTCTTCCATACCTTAATACGCTTATCCTTTAGATAGGTATAGGCACCAGGCCAGGGTGTCAAACCCCTTATAAGATTTTTTAATTCAATTGCGTCATTATCCCAATCCAACTCACACATTGATTTATCGATTTTTTTACAATATGAAGCCATATCATTTTCCTGAGGGATGCCTATTGGGTGGCCATCTTCAAAAAGTGAAATGACTTCCTTGAGGATTTTACCCCCAAGTAGGGCCAGCTTGTCATGTACCTGGTCTGCGGTCTCATTATCAAGGATCTCTACCTTATCCTTGGCGATAATATCACCTGTAT
>DASRNC010000284.1:0-3188 GCA_035647595.1 Bacillota bacterium
CCCATATATATATAGGTGTTTATCTGTTGTCCTTCTGCTTTTGGGTACTGGAATATATTTTTTCCCACTAAGGTAGGCCCCAGTAACCGACTTGGGGTGTTTCATAAGGTCCTCAGCAGTTCCGCTAACAATTATCTCTCCACCATGTTCTCCTGCACCTGGACCTATATCTATAATGTAGTCTGCAGACCTAATTGTCTCCTCATCATGCTCGACTACTATTACTGTGTTACCTAGGTCCCTCATCTTATATAGTGCATTAATAAGCCTTTTATTGTCTCTTTGGTGAAGACCAATACTGGGCTCATCAAGTATATAGTCAACGCCAACCAAACCTGAACCAATCTGAGTTGCCAGACGGATGCGCTGCATCTCCCCTCCTGACAATGTACTTGCCGCTCTTGACAGGGAAAGGTAATCAAGACCAACATCGATCAAAAAGCGTAGTCTTAGCTTTATTTCTCTAAGTAACTGCTTGGCAATCGCCAGCTGGTGTTCCTTTAGCCTTAGGTCCTTGAAAAAGCTATAACTGTCCTTAACCGCCATATCGGTTAGGTCCGAGATATTGGACTCTCCTACTGTGACTGATAGTGATTCTCTCTTTAATCGACGGCCCTTGCATGATACACAAGGGGTAATCCGCATGAACCTTTCATATTGTCCTCTTTTTTCTGTATTGCTGGTCTCTTCATAATGCCTTTCTACATTTTTAAGCAAGCCCTCGAATTTTATATCGTGTACATCGCCTCCCCATTGTCCTTTATAGTATACCTTTACAGTTTTTTCGGTGCCTTTTATCAGAATGTCCCTAGCCTTCTTAGGGTAGGATTCAAAAGGAACATCTAAATTAAAACCAAATTCCTCTGCTAGGGCATCAAGTATTGCCCTTGTAAAGCTCCCCTTCTTCTTGCTAGATTGCCAGCCATATACCACTATGGCGCCCTCATCTATACTTAGGCTTTTATTGGGGATCATCAAATCTATATCAAATTCCATTTTATGCCCAAGTCCTGTACACTTTGGACAAGCGCCAAAGGGACTATTAAAAGAAAAACTCCTAGGCTCAATCTCATCAAGGCTGATAGAACAATCTGGACATGCAAGGTCCTCACTAAATATAAGGGATTTCCCCTCAATTATATCTACCTTTAGTATCCCTCCTGATAATGAAAGCACATCCTCAATGGAGTCATTTAGGCGACTGCCTATATCTGGATTTATAACCAACCGGTCTACTATGACATCAATGTCATGTTTTTTGTTCTTGTTTAAAACTATTTCTTCAGCGAGCTCATGTTGCTTTCCGTTGACTTTCGCACGAATATAGCCCTTTTCTCTAGCCTCTTTAAGTACATTTCCATGATGTCCTTTTCGCCCTCTCACAAGTGGAGCTAAGAGCATTATCTTTGTTCCCTCTTGCAGGCTCATGATACTTTCAACAATCTGATCAACTGATTGTCTACTGACCTCTTGTCTACATTCTGGACAGTGTGGTATCCCAACCCTGGCATAGAGTAGCCTAAGATAATCATAGATCTCTGTAACAGTTCCGACCGTTGAGCGGGGATTGTGACTCGTGGATTTTTGGGAAATTGAAATTGAGGGAGATATCCCTTCTATACTAACTATTTTAGGTTTTTTCAATTGCCCGATAAACTGTCTGGCATAGGATGACAAGGATTCTAAGTAACGCCTTTGGCCATCAGCATAAATCGTATCAAATGCCAGTGATGACTTGCCAGAGCCGCTCAGCCCTGTTATTACAATCATTTTGTTCTTTGGTATGTCTATATCTACTTCTTTAAGGTTATGCTCTGAAGCACCCTTGATTTTCATATAATCTACTTCCGCGATGTCAACCATTCCTTTCCTGGTACGGATATAATAATAAAATATTTTTCTGTGGTCTGCAATAGCATCTTATGGGTTTCACCTACTTGTACCCCTATTATATCACCCCCATATAGTCGCTAGTCTTGTCTATATCATATATAAACCCAATGAACAGGATATATACAACATCATATAATACTAATAAACACACTATTTAAAAGGGAGGATATATATGTATAATAGTTATTATCAGTCGCCTTACTATGGGCATGTCCCGATATACAACCCATATGATTGCCCTCATCCTAGGTGGGATTACCCGCCTATGAAAGGTCCGGATTGCCCAAATCGCCGGACCTGTCCTAATTATCCAAACATGCTTAAGGATTTTGGTCCAGAGCCTTTCACAATCAATATAGAAAAAGCATCTCTCCAGAATGAAAATTTTAGGACTGCCCTATGGACTGGAGAACATCTCCAGCTTACCCTAATGAGTATAAATGTAGGAGACGATATTGGTCTGGAAATACATCCTGATGTTGACCAATTTTTAAGGATAGAACAAGGTCAAGGGCTTGTAATGATGGGAGAAAGTAGAGATAGGCTGAATTTTAGGCGTTGTGTCTCTGACGACTACGTAGTCTTTGTACCTGCGGGAATCTGGCACAATTTAGTTAATACAGGCCCGGTCCCTATAAAGCTCTATTCCATCTATGCACCGCCTGAGCATCCACATGGTACAGTTCACAGGACTAAAGAAGATGAAGACCACCATCATTATTAAAAGCAGATAGGACTGATATAAGAACCCATATAAATAGAGCCGGTTTAGCTCAACCGGCTCTATCGTGTTTTTCTATTCCTTTTACTTGCCTTGGTAATCGAATGATTTAAACAGATGCTTGGCGTTGATAGCACGTTCTTCTATATAACCGCATCCGCCACACATATATTTAGTGGTTTTTGTCATACCAACCATCCCATCTGACCTTATCCCCTTATACACCCCTTTACTGTCTGCATCTCCCCTATACATGGTGGATCCGCATCGAAGACAGTTTAAGCGTCCAGCCATTTTATCCCTCCTATAATCAATAAATATATCTCACTTTATATACATATTCATATAATTAAGGAAATGTGAAACTATCAAAGTGAACTCGGATTGGCTCTGGCAAAACATCGAGGATTGAGATGGAAATTCTACTCCACCTGAATTAATAAGAGTGAACGTGCCACTTGTAGAAGCGGGCGTTTTGACATAGGATCAATGGTATGTCTTTATTCAAGGCTAAATCATGATAAGGCAGCCCCTACCTTTAAGGTAAGATACAATACATATATAAGTATAAGAA
>DASRNC010000285.1:0-4014 GCA_035647595.1 Bacillota bacterium
GATGTAGATAATATTACCCATATAATAAATTATGACATACCCAGGGAAAGGGAAGCCTACGTCCATAGAATAGGGAGGACAGGCCGGGTAGATAGAGAAGGCAAGGCTATTACATTTGTAACCAATACGGAGGATAGATACCTAAATCAAATCCGTGATTATATAGAAAGAGATATCCTATTAAAGGAATGGCCAGATAAAGATCTGGTTGAGAGCTTACTGCCAGCCTTCAATGAAAAGATGGGTAGAAGGCCGCAACCCATCGAGCAAAAGGGCGAGGACTTAAATAAGGGGATTTTAAAGCTACATATAAACGCAGGAAAAACAGGCAAGATGAGGCCAGTTGATATTGTAGGGACCATCTGTAATATTGAAGGGATGAAGGCAGGGGATATAGGGATTATCAATATATTGGATAACTCAACATTTGTGGAGATATTAAACAATAAAGGTGAAGTGGTACTTAAAGCCTTGCAGACAAAGCCTATAAAGGGCAGGCTACGAAGGGTGAGCAAGGCTGATGAGTAGGCTAAATGGCTATATAAGAATACTACTTTTTTTCTATCTCAACATTCCTATGGACCACTTGGATCCATGTGTTTCCTGGCAATAGTACTATTGGGTTGCCTTGACTGTCGAAATATTCTGTTTTATCGCTGTAGGAGGCCTTTTTCCAGCTTCCTTCTTCGTATTTACCATTAACAAAATACTCGGCCTTGCCTTCACCAAGAAAATCAACTAGTACATAATGGGCTTTTTCAACCATTTTATGAGGAGCATGTAGCAAAATGATATTAGTAACACGTATCTGACCATCTATGTATGCATCAAGCATAGGTTGGTTGTTAATATAGCGTAGATAGTTTTTATTTTCCGAATCATACTCATATCTGACTAGGTTACTTTTTGAATATCTTAAGGAAAGCGCATTGATATCTTGCTCTTCTATGTTGGAGGCCTTATCAAAGTCAAAGGGCTTTTTATATTCAAGGTCTGGAATCATTACCATTGCATCCTTGGCGTTAAAGTATGCATTATGGGGTGCTTTTCTAGCCTTGTCCCTGGAATAAAATTCGTCGTTTATACCTTGGTGGCCATCAAAACGCCTTGGTAGGCCTATGGACTCAACCAAGCTTTTTGCATCTCCCTGGCCTGTTGCAGCAGACCCAAAGTGGGCATAGGGTAAACCCCATTCTTGGGCTATTCGTACAAAAGGAATACGGGAGCTGCGGACAGGCCCTATCTTGGTTGGACTTTCGCTGGCAAAGATGGCAAGGAAGCGGGTGATGGTATATGTTTCGACTGCATTTTCATAAACAATATCTGCTAGGCCTATGGCTGATTGTGGCCTAGCTGCAGCAGTATTTGCAATTATAATAGCAAAGGCCTGATATGTTTTTTTATCCTCATTCATTCCTGCTCCGTTAAATATCGAGTGATAAATATATTCTGCTCCCATAGGTGTAGGAGTAGGGACTGGTTCTGTAGGAGCTGGTTGTTGAGGTGTTGGCTCTGGCCCTATGGTTTCTTCAACCTCCTGCTCAGAATTGCACCCTAAAATAAAAAATAATGATAAGATGATAATTAGAAGAGATATCTTTTTCAAAAAATCAACCCCCTTGGTGTTAATAGCTATTATATCAAAAATAGATAGGTATGAAACACTTAAAGGGCAAATAAGGGCATAACAATAGCTGCAATAGCTATAACAATTGTGCCTATTGCTGCTTTTTTATTTTGATTATCCCAGCTATGTTTGGCGAAGCTGAGTAGGTACATGGAAACAAATAGGGGAATGATCATAATCATATATTTCATCTGTTTATTCACTCTCCTCAGGCTCGGCTAGAGGGAAACTTTTTATCCGAGTTCCAGTCTTCTTTATGGAAAAGTCTATATGTGTGGTCACCTTGGCATCCTCAAAATGCCTGTTCCAGTTGTATTCCTCCCATGCATCGATTGTCCAGAACTGTCTGGCAGCTACATCCCCAAATCTAAAGACATCAATATTTAGGCTTTTGCACTTATTGATAAGTTGATTCACTCGATTTTCTACATCCTCTATAAAGGTATCTTCCAATAGTGACAAAAGTGGATCTTCTTCATAATGAAGTCTGCTCTGAATAGCAAGTATATTCCCTTTTAAATATAGCGTTAATTCAATAACAGGTGTATCTTCATCAAAGCTGATATTTATCCTAGGCTTTTTCGCTTGCTGGATATCCAATGGGATAATTAATTCAGGCTCCTTTGGATCTTGAATGGTAAAGAACCCTCTTTTAAACTCTCCCCTTATCATCGACAGCGCACGAGTTTCTGTACCGTTTAGCTCACCTACCATCTTATCTTGGTTAAATAGAGCGGTACCCCAGTATTCGATTTTATTTTGGCCGTATCTAGGGAGCTGCCCCGCTAAATATTCCCCACCGGGCTTGAATTCATTATCCCATTTAGTCCCTTGTTCTTGAAAGCTTTCAAAATGGTTGACAGCTCCCATTGTCATAATCGGCTGGTGTTGGGTAGACAGAAGAGCTTCATAAAAGTCGTTTAAGGTAGAATGGGGAAGGAAACCTGTGTTTTCAGATTCTGTAATAGCTGTTTGGAATTCTTTGAATAGAGTTGTGCCGATAGATGGAGCGTTTGACTTAATAAAATCCATTGCGCTTCCTTTTGTAGTAACCATATGTGCGCTTCCCCGTATTTCACTGAAACGACTTATGGGAGCAATATACTCCCCTAATAGACCATCTTTGGCCAACTCTTCCGATATTACGATCAGGCCTGCATGGGTAAATACCAACCTCCTAGGTACGGAGGCGTTCAGCATATCCAGTCCGGTGAAAAAAGAAGGTGAATCTACCGTAACATAGGTATAGCCATCTTGTGAACCACCGTCTTCACCATCACCACCCATACTCGTTTCTTGCTCATCACCGCTTGAACCACCTTTCATGTTACTAAACTGTAGGGTAAGCCGCCATTTATTAGATACACCCTTGTCTACTCCTATAACGAGAACATGAGCAACATGATCTATTTCTTGTGCATCATAACAACTACTTAACGTAGCTATGAGTATCGTACATACCACAATGAGTGCCAGCTTTTTACCCATGGGACGCAGCCCCCTTTTTCCGGAGTATGGCTGTAAGAAATGCGATAAGGGGGAGTATAAAAGGAGGTATCCATCCATATTGCCTGATATTTTGTATCATTTGGGCGGCAATAATACCCATGTTAGACTGGATCATAGCACCTGCAAAGAGTATGATAATAGACCCAATAATAATTGGTTTGGCATCCTGGATTCGAAACATTTTACAGTATATACTGACAAAGCAATAAAAGACGGCAGTGATAGCAATAAAGGAGCTAATGAACCAGGTGAATAGGAAAACCGGTTCCACCCTCTGTATAAATCTTCCATAATCGATAAGGGTAGCCATCTGATACATGGGAGCAGTTATTTCCTGGGCCGTATAATAGGGGAAGGTTAAGGCGAAAGCAAGTAATGACAGTGATATCAACATTCCTGAAAGCAACAGGCCGGTATAACCGGCTTTTTTTATGTGGTGAACGCCTTGAAGAGATCCAGCGAACACTGCTAGCATAATAACTTCACCATAGGCAGAGCTTCGAATGACCCCATTAATAAGGGTTTTTTCAGCGCCATACCCAAATATGGGAAACAACCTATTGGTATCATAATTTTGGGCTCCCAATATCAGGGTTAAGGCGAATGCAAACAGCATGGCATATATGGACAATTTTGCGAACCTTGCCAGGCTCTCTATACCCAGTAAGCTTAGGGTTAGTACACCTGCAACGAGTATTCCGATCATTATTGCAGGGGGGGTTAGAGGGAATGCATAGATTTTTATTACCTCAGTGAATTCACTAATTGTACTGGCAGCCAGGAATAAAAGGTATAGTCCAAGGATGCCTGAAAAGACAAACCCAACAATTCCTCCCATTGTATCATGGAATACAGCTACAATATCTTTACCGGGGAAT
>DASRNC010000286.1:0-3489 GCA_035647595.1 Bacillota bacterium
GCTTTACAAGACCCTACAGTGGGATAGATGGGGAAAAGGGCTGGGTGAGAAACCTTACATGGAAGAGGTTTAAACCCCAGGGGACCCTCTACCGATTAAAAAGAGCAAAGGCCTTTGATACAGGCAGGGATGTAGTCATAGAAACCGTCATTGAGGTTGATTTTGCTGATTTTAAAAATGGGGCAATAGTATATTCCAAGTGCACAATTGATGGTAGTAGGCGGATTGATGTAAATATGACCTTCAAGCTTAACCCTATGGTCGGTGACATGCCAAGGGTTGGTGCAGAGCATACCATAGCTAGTGGCTATGAGGATCTTGCATACTATGGTCTTGGTCCGATGGAAAACTATTCAGACCGAAAAAGTGCAGCAAAACTCGGAATATTTAAGGGAAGGGTTGAGGATCACCACTTCCCGTATAACCCCCCATCTGAATGTGGTGGCCATGAAGAAACAAGGTGGGTCTCTCTCTCAAATGAGGCAGGGCAGAATATTAAGTTTGTATCTCCTATTCCGTTTCATTTTGATGTGCACCACAGTACTATTGAGGATTATTTAAATGCTGGTCATGACCATGAGATAGTAAAAAGAAAAGAGACCATAGTACATATAGATGCAGCACATGCAGGTATTGGTGGAGGTATGGGTTGGAGTACATTTTTAGGACCTGAGCATAGGGTTGAGCCAAGCACATATATGTTAACATATGCTATAGTCTTTTAAGCAGCCCCAGCTGTGGAGCCTATTAACCGGCAGAGATGCAGGCTTTTTGCTAAAGCTACAAGGCAGGGCATAGCTAAAACCTATGACAAACAATAAATAAGAGGTATTACCCTATGGCTTATCTTCCATGATAGAATTCTCATACAGTGAATCAATGGGAAGAAGATGACTGCTATGAAGGCACCTATAGTAGATTACGCTAGGCCAGTGGCTATGGAGGTAATAGGCTTATGAAGACACGGGATATGTTTAAAAGAAAAAGGGTCTTGTCCTTTGAGATATTCCCGCCAAAACGAACAGGCTCTATAGATAGCATCTATGAAACTGTTACCCAGCTAAGGGATATCAATCCCGACTTTATTGGCGTAACCTATGGGGCCGGTGGAGGCGATAACAAGCACCATACCTTTAGTATAGCGGCCAATATTAAGAACAGGTATGGGATTGAGAGCGTAGCCCACTTACCATGTATAAACCTTACAAGGGCGGACGTTCTTGCTATGCTAAAGGACCTAGAAGAGGCAGGTATAAAAAACATACTGGCCCTTCGTGGAGATATAAATCCAGATATCCAGCCAAGGGAGGATTTCAAGTATGCCAGCGACCTGGTTTCATTTATCAAAGACCATGGTGACTTTAATATAATAGGGGCCTGCTATCCTGAGGGGCATATGGACTGTCCTTCAATTATAGAGGATGTTCGCAACCTTAAAATCAAGGTGGATGCAGGTACAGACCATTTAATCAGCCAGCTATTTTTCGATAACAATCTTTTTTATTCCTTTCTTGAGCGGGCGGACATAGCAGGCATAGGTGTACCCATACAGGCAGGTATTATGCCTGTTGTGAATAAAAGGCAGATCGAACGGATGGTTACCCTGTGTGGCGCCAGCCTGCCTAAAAAGTTTTTATCCATTATGGATAGGTATGAGAACAAGCCTGAGGCCCTAAGGGATGCCGGCATTGCCTATGCCATAGACCAGATTGTTGACCTAATTGCCCAGGGCGTAGATGGCATCCACATTTATACTATGAACAACCCATATATTGCCCGCAGGATTTATCAGGCAATAAACATCTTGCTGGCTGCCTAGTGTATGGATATCCTGGACCCATATGCCAGTAAAGGAGCATATAAGGGGTGGGCAAGCTAGCACCCATAAGCAGAATATGCTAAGATAGGGGTTAGGTATGAATGGAGGTGTTACATTATGTCGGACTTGCCGAATTGCCCAAGTTGTAATTCAGAATATACTTATGAGTACCAAGGTTTCATTGTGTGCTCTATGTGTGCCCATGAATGGAGCCCAGACTCAGGAGCACAGGAGGATGTCAGTGATGGGCCAATTATAAAAGATGCCAATGGGAATCCTTTAGAAGATGGCGACTCTGTAACTGTAGTCAAGGACCTAAAAGTGAAGGGTAGTTCATTGGATGTGAAAAGGGGTACAAGGGTCAAAAATATAAAATTAGTACATGATGCCAGCGATGGACATGACATCGACTGCAGAATAGATGGTTTTGGAGCCATGAAACTAAAATCTGAATTTGTGAAAAAGCTTTAAGATTAAAGATATGTAGACATTATTGTACCGTATGTGTCCTAAGATACTCTACCCAGAGGGGCATGGCACTACCGGCTATATGGACATAGTTATCGCTTGAGTATTTTCTAGGTAGGTGTCCCTCGTCGTTTCTTAGGCATGAGGCTACATCTAGATAATAGTAACCAAGCTCAGTGCTATGGTCTCTCATTGCATTATTGAACCTTTCAATATTGGTGTTATTTAAATGCTTAAGATCAAGCTGGCTTTCCCTGTCCATAGGAAAGACTGATTGAATATATATATCGGCATCTGTGATCGCCTTAATACGGCCTATTAGCTCCAAATAATATCTTATGGACTTGTCAACGCCGTTAGAACCGATGTCATTAGTCCCCAGCATTATATATACTTTTGCATAGCTATCTTCCTCTAGAAAATCATAAAACTTCCACTGTGTACCGTCGCATTTATTAAAATATTCATTTTTCCTAGCATGCCTTATTTCGTAGCCAATTCTTGAAAAGAATATACTATCCCCCATATAGCCCTGGTCTGTTTTACGCTTATCTTTGACAAAGTTCATAAATCTATATGTATTGGAATCCCCTATAAAGAGAGTGTTATTAAAAAAACTCATGTCGACAGGACTACTTTTTCCCACTCCAATTGTAGGCGTAGGAGTGGGTGTAGGCGTTGGCGTCGGTTCTGGAGTAGGCTCTGGCGTCGGTGTTGGCGTCGGTGTTGGCTTGGGAGTAGGTTTCGGCGTCGGCTCTGGTGTTGGCTCTGGCGTTGGCTTTGCTACAGGATGTGGCGTGACCTTCGGAGCTAGTTGCTCCCATGGCATAGACATTGCTGCCCCCCTTGAAGACACAATCTTTCCTGGTCGAGGCCTTGGTATACCGTCAGTATATGTAAGGTCATCCACCTCGTCATATCTAGGTGTAGGGGTTGATGTGGGGTCTGTCATTTTATCTTGTCCGGCTATTTGTCTAGCCTCCTTGCTAGATGGATCTATAGCCGAGGGGGTAGGTGACTGATCAATCATAGAGTCTTCTCTTAAAGATAAGTTGGTGTCTACTCCGGTTATGTCTATGAATTTATGGCCAACTGCCCCAGTAGACCCTTGCATGCCACTGGTACTTAGCGTAAGTGTAAAGCATAATAAAACTATAAGAAATATCATATTTGATTTTCCCATACTATACTTACCCCCAAAC
>DASRNC010000287.1:0-5505 GCA_035647595.1 Bacillota bacterium
CTACTTTTTTATCCCTACAATAATCTACAATTTTATCAACCGTATACTGGTATGCCTCTTTGTCCAGCAGAAGACTAGTGATATCCTTAAAGGATATGCCTTTCTTTGGGAAATCCTCAATAACTCTGATCCTTCCTTTTAAATCCATAACTGAATCCTCCTCTAATACATTTCAAATGATGTTAATTAGTCACATAACCCAGTAAACCAGGACTTGTGAAAGGTTAGGATCTGGCTCTCACTAAGCTGCCTATTTTTCGGGTTGTCAACAAGGTTAACTCTAATATACTGGTCCCCTGCTTCAAGGATTATAAAGTTAAGCTCCTTGAATGTCTCCAGGGCTAGTAATAACTGGAAAGAGTTTAGTTCACAGCCTGTATGGGCCTTTAAACTCTGAGACAGTTTTGTGGTAGATGCCCAAAGATTTCTCTTGGGCACTATTGCCTTGAGCCATCTATATAGGATGGTCAATTGTTCCCTATCAATGGCTAAGTCTGCTGTAACGGACCTGTCCCGCCCTGGATAATCGCCCATTAATACCTTAAAACCTTTTTTCTTATTAAAAATTTCTAAGTTAGCGTCCACCAGTCCACATTCGCTGTCAGGCACCATGATTGTATGGTAGTTTTCTGCTGGGAACCTGGTCAAATCCGGCGCCAAAATAATAGTATTCCTACCGGCACCGTCCTCATTGTTGGGTAAATTGTACCTCACCGCAAGGGTATCATACATCCCAAGCTCCATTAGCTGGTAAAGTAGTTCCTTGGCGGCATAGGGTGTATTAACCAAGATGGCAAGACCAAACTGGCTATCCTTTAGTTGATTGAATAAATCTCCCATATCAAGACCTGCAAATTCCACCCTATAATCATCATTTTTCTCAAGTGTCCTACTATCATTATACATAAATCTAGTCAAAAAGACATTAAAATGTTTCTGATAGAACATGCTAAGTAGTTTGTCTATGTCCTTTATTCCCCTATAGTTTCTTTGTAGGCTGTGAAAATGAAGTTGACTTGTACTCACGCCTCTCCATTCATTAAGCTTTAAGGAGGCTAAAAGAGATACCTCACAGCCTGGCTGGAGCTCCTTGTCTAAGTCCGCCATGTTAAAGCCTATTGCATCCCAGGAACGTTGTCCAACAGCAAGTGCTAGTTTAAGGTGGTTTTCTTCTTTTCCTATCAGTCTCCTACTTTCAACAAATGCAGTAGGGATGAGAAATTTAGGAGCAGGATTACCAAAGCCAAATGGGGCAAGCATATCTATTTCCCTGTGGAGCTCAGGGGATACATCTTCAGACTTTAGCTCACCGTCATAAAAGTAACGTGGCAGCAATGCTTCCTCGTCCAAGTGGTCATCAGCATAAACACAAATTCTTTTTCTAAATTCATCTATATTGTCCTTTTGTATAGATAAGCCAGCAGCCTGTTCATGTCCCCCAAAGCTGATAAACAAATCGCTACATGAGTCAAGTGATCCGAACAGATCAAAGTCCTTTATACTCCTCCCCGATGCAACCCCTATATCAGAATCTTGCTTGCCTGAAATAATTATACATGGACGGTTGTATCTTTCCACCACCCTTGATGCTACTATTCCTATGACACCAGGATGCCATCCTTCCCCATATACCACTAGGACCTTGTCATGGGCTATGTCGGCTTGTTTTACTATGCATTTAAGTACAGAATCCAGTGTCTCAGCCTCTGTTTTTTTACGGGATTCATTTTCATCTATCAGGGTACGTGCTATTGGTATAGCTGCCTCAACCCTATCTGCTACCAGCAATTCATAGCCCTTGCGGTAGGTTGACATCCTGCCAGGTGCATTCAAGCAGGGGGCTATACCAAAGGATACCCTGCCTGAGTCAACAAGCTTGTCCCTTAGGTCAAGACAAGTAATAAGGGCCTTTAGTCCCGGTCGGGGATTTTCGTTTATAGCCTTTAGACCTAGTGCTGCCAAGACCCTGTTTTCCCCAGTGAGGGGTACTATATCAGCAATGGTACCTATAGCTACAAGGTCAATATAGTCATTAATCGCCCTCAATCCACCCAAGGCTTGAATTAACTTTGCAGCGACCCCTACTCCTGCAAGGTCTTTATATGGATATTCTTGACCTGCCAGCTTTGGGTTTATAATTGCATAAGCAGCTGGCAGTACTTCCCCTGGATTGTGGTGGTCAGTTATAATTATATCCATCTTAGATTGGATAGATTTCACTTCTTCTATAGCAGTAATGCCACAGTCTACAGTAATAACAAGACCTGCTCCCTCCCTCTCTAAAGAGCTTAGAGCATGGGTGTGGAGGCCATAGCCTTCATCTTTCCTGCTTGGTATGTAGATATCAACTCTTGCGCCCTGTGACCTCAAGTACATATGTAACATAGATACTGAGGTAACTCCATCAACATCATAGTCACCATATACAATTATCTTTTCATCATTTTCTATCGCCGTACGTATGCGTACTACTGTCCTATCCATGCCATTGAGCATATAGGGGTCATGTAGCTGGTCTATGCTAGGATTTAAAAACACCTTGGCCTTATTAGGCAAGCTTATCCCACGGTTTACCAATAATCTAGCGGTAACTTCGCTAATATCCAATTCATATTTTAATATCATCACAGCACTATCTACATTATCAAGCGCTGGTTCATATAGCTCATATTTAGCCATCTAAATCCCTCTTGTAAAGTAGTCAAAAACAAAAGCTCCTTATACAGAAGCTTTTATTAATGCATTATTCCTATTATATTACGACATGTTGCCTTTAGTAAAGTCAAACCCATGTAGGAAACAATAGGAAGGCTAATCAGAACTAAAATACCAAAACAGCAACATTTTCTAATATCTATTGGTCAATTCCTATCTCCTCTATAGCCTTTATTGCAAGGGCACACTCAAGCCGTTTTTTCTCCATCTCGCAACCTAATTCATAGGGCTCATCTATTGTGTCATTGAAGTGGTAGGCATTTGCAGCGCACCCGCCACTACAGTAAAATCTAGCCCAACAGCCAGAGCATTTTTCCTTTGTAAATACATTTATTGTTCTAAACACTTGCTGTTTCTTCGGATCAAAGCTACCATCTACAACATTGCCCATTAGATGCTCTTCTTCTCCTGCGAACTGATGACAGGGATAGACATCCCCTGTTGGTGTAACAGCTATATATTCACCACCTGCACCACATCCAGTTGCGCGTTTGGCTGCGCAAGGTCCTTGACTTAAGTCAACATTGAAGTGAAAGAAATTAAAGCCTCTCCCATTTTTCCGCCTTTCTATATAGGCCTTCATCAACCTATCATAGGATGAGTATACCTCCTCTAGGTCTGATGGCTTGAGTGCATAATCCATACTCGCTGGAGCCACAACTGGCTCAATTGAAATTTGTTTGTAGCCAAGGCCAGCCAAGTGTAAAACATCCTTGTCAAAATCTAAATTATATTTTGTAAATGTGCCCCGTATATAATAATTTCTATGCTTTCTTTTATCCGCTAAGACCCTTGCTTTAGGTTCAATTATGTCATAGCTCCCCTTACCATTTATGGCCTTGCGCATATTATCGTGTACCTCTTTGCGTCCGTCTATGCTAATCACAACATTAACAAACTCACTATTTATAAAATCTATCATTTCATCATTTAAATTAAGTCCATTTGTAGTAACTGTAAATTTAAATTGCTTGTCATATCTAATCTCAAGCTCGCGGCCATAGGTGACCAATTTCTTTATGGTTTGAAAATTCATCAGTGGCTCACCACCGAAAAAGTCTACCTCGAGGTTTTTGCGGTGACCAGAGTGACTAACCAAAAACTCTAGCGCTTTTTTCCCTGTCTTAAAATCCAGTAGCCCCCTATCTCCCTTGAAATCTCCTGTTGATGCAAAGCAATAATCACAACGCAAGTTGCAGTCATGGGCAGCATGTAGACACATAGCCTTAATAACGGGTTCTCCCTTCATTTTGGGTATACCACCATCCCATTTTGAATATAGCATGCCTTCAGTTATAAGGCTTTGTATCTCCAAAAGTGCCTCTGAGATCTGTGTTTTTTTATATTTGTCTTTTAGCTCATCTTGTATTTCCCCCTCATCAAACTCCGGACCAAATGAAAGTAGGTCCCAAACCAGGTCATCAATAACATGAACTGCGCCACTGTTTACATCAACCACAAGCTTTATTCCATTAGTTTCAAACCTATGTATCAAAAGAAAAACCCCTTTGTTTATGTAGAAATATAATTTTGCTGCATTTGAGAGTGAAGGACCACTTGTCAGGCCTATTCTCAAATAAACTCAATAAATATAGCAGTAGCGAAGTGCTACTGCTATCAGCTTTATGTACTTATAGCCAGTCCTATTCTACTTGTGCTTATTTCTCGCAAGACTGGTTGGCTACCGTGCAGGATGTTTTACATGCTGATTGGCAGGATGCCTGACATTCGCCACAGCCACCTTCTTTAATACTTTGCTTTAAGTTGCCCTTGTGTAGTGTTTTGATATGCTTCATGTAAAATCTCCCTCTCTCAATATAATTCTATAACTATTATAACATATATTTGCATTAAGTGAATAGTCCTATTTAAGGTTTATACCTATAGCTCCACCTATTGCTCCTGTCACCAAGGCCATAATTGTATCTGACAATAGGACCCTGTCAAAGTTCACCTTTCCACCGAACAAGATGCTTATAAGGGAAACAAGCAAGATATATAGGAGTCCTGTTGCCGCCCCCTTGAGCCACCCCTTTGACCTTGTTAGACGTGCCGCATATGCACCAGCAAAGACTATACTGAATACCCTTATTACTTGAACTACGGGTTGGATAATCGAATCATGGAGCTCTGTCAGCTCCATTACCACAGAAAATATTATTATAAAGATTAATGTGATTATAACAGCAAAAACCGATCCCTTAAATACGTATAAAAACTCCTGCAATAAGGAGTTGTCTTCCTGCTTGGTGGAAAACTGGCGGCGGCTTCTTTTCATTCCTCTCAACTCCCTCAACCCATCATAGTTAAATTTATGCATGGTGAGAGGCATATATTACATTTGCCCGGAATATTTGACTACCGCCTATAGAAGAACAAAAGGCCGTTCCCTTTCGGAAACTAGCCCTTGTGTTAGTCAGAAATTAATTGCTCAACATCTCGGATAGCCCAACGTTCAAACACAAGCTTGGTCTTGTCGTTGCCTACCTCTACAGTAATAATGTCATCTCTAATTGCGGTAACCTTGCCGCAGATACCGCCTATTGTTGTAATGTTGTCACCAACCTTCAAGGCTGCTAACATCTCTTTTGTCTGTTTTTCCTTTTTACGCTGTGGACGTATAAGTAGAAAATAAAATACGACAATTATGAGAATAAACGGGGCAAAATTAACAAGTAGCGCAGGTAAGGCACCTTCTGGAGGTGTCTCAGCAGTTGCCAGTGATAGTGTTGTTGCCAGTGCTCTAAATAACATTCTTCGTCCTCCTTTTAAAAACATATAGTAATATTC
>DASRNC010000288.1:0-6912 GCA_035647595.1 Bacillota bacterium
ATACAATACTATCTTTAAATATTATATCATTAAGCCATAAGTTGCAACAAGTTAAAAATATCCTAGGCGATTTGTATAGCATACACTAGGGTCCAATGTCTAGCCTATATAGAACTCATGTGGAAAAATATACTTGTCCAATTTAGTTGACATAATATATATCGCATGTTACGATTTTGTTACAAAATTGTTACACTAAAAAATCCAAGGAAAGGTGAGATCGATAAGATGAAGAAAACAATTTCTCTTGCATTAGCTCTTTTATTACTAGTCGTATTAGTCCTCTTACCTGTACAAAATGCATCTGCAGCAAGCAACAATTTTTCATATAGGGTAATATACTATGGTCCTAATAATCAACCTCCTAATAATCTTATGTCCAACCTCCTAAATCGTATATATACGATATTTGGTGATTGGCAGGGCAATATTGAAACACCTGCGCCTGCGCCGACTTGGGCACCAGAACCCCAGCCTAGTCAGCCACCGGCTCCAACACCTACACAAGCTCCAGCACCTACACAAGCTCCAACACCTACACAAGCTCCAGCACCTACACAAGCTCCAGCACCTACACAAGCTCCAGCACCTAGTCAGCCACCTGCGCCAAATCCAACTCAAAGGCCAACACCACAGCCAAGTGAGACTCCGGCCCCTGGCTACCAGCTAAGTGCTGATGAGCAACGAATGGTAAACCTGGTTAACGCTGAAAGGCAAAGCGCTGGTTTATCGGCTTTGAAGGTGGATCTTGAGTTGTCACGAGTGGCTAGGATAAAGTCACAGGATATGCGCGACAAGAATTACTTTTCTCATACTTCCCCAACATATGGTTCACCCTTTGATATGATGAGGAGCTTTGGTATCTCTTACAGAACTGCAGGCGAAAACATTGCCTTACATGGCAGTGTTGAAAGTGCCCATAGGGGACTTATGAATTCCGACGGCCATAGGGCAAATATCTTGAGCAGCAACTTTACACATATCGGAGTAGGCATAGTTGATGGTAGATACTACACACAAATGTTTATAGGAAGATAACGATATAAATTCTAAAGCCGGCTATCTAGCCGGCTTTTTTTATTCACTTTATCCTACTGGGATCATCGATATATGCAAATTGTTACCTGTCTTCTCAATATGATAAAAACCGATAATTTCAATTGAAGTCTCCTTATAAAGCCCAATCACTCTTTGTGTCATATATGTGGAAAACCTAATAGATATCCCGCAACCCAGACTTACCCCTCTAGGCGTAGACATAAGCTGGGTGCTTATGCCTCCATCTCTTAGAATCTGGTTGAAATGAAAGGCATGCTGCCTTGATTTAAAGGCAACTATATCATAGCTTTCTGAGTACGGCATTTTGTTCACTCCTTTTAGTTCTATGGTCGCCATTAATTTAATATATATATTTATCAGCTGACTTGCTACACAAAGGAGTGCATAGTTTATGATTTACCTTGATAATGCAGCAACAACCTGGCCAAAGCCACCGCAAGTTTTACATGCAATGACTGAATGCATTGAAATATTTGGGGCCAATCCAGGTAGATCTGGATACAAAATGGCACTAGAGGCTGGTAGCCTCCTCCTTTATACTCGTGAAATGCTCAGCACTTTTTTTAAAGTAGATGACCCCTTTAGGTTTATATATACATTAAATTGTACGGACTCTCTAAACCTAGCTATCAAAGGCCTGCTAAAGCCAGGTCACCATGTAATAACCACAGGGATGGAGCATAATTCTGTTGTTCGTCCACTAATGCACCTTAAAAGCCAAGGGGTTGAGATTTCCTTTATAAAGTGTAGTGGGAGCGGGATGGTCGACCCTGATGACATAAAAAGAGCCATCAAGGGTAACACAAGACTCATTGTTACTACACATGCTTCAAATGTAACAGGAACCATTATGCCCATAGACCATATAGGTAACATAGCCAAATCCTATGGCATAACCTACCTTGTAGATGCGGCACAAACAGTCGGTTGTCTGCCGATTGATTTATCAAGCCTACCTGTTGACCTAGTAGCTATGCCAGGCCATAAGGGCTTGCGTGGACCTCAAGGCACAGGTGTACTTTACATAGGCCCGGGAGCAGAGCCCGTCCAACTTAGGGAGGGTGGAACTGGTAGTCAGTCCGAAATTCCCTACCAGCCCAATATAAGGCCCGATAGGTATGAATCAGGTACCATGAATACACCAGGAATCGCTGGTCTAGGCGCGGGTATCAAATACATCCTTGATTGTGGCCAGGACAAACTCGTAAACAAGGAGAAAAAACTAGAAAAATTTTTCATAGAGGCCCTGTTACATCTTGACAAAGTTAAATTATATGGCCCCAGGGATTTAGGTGCCAGGGTTGGAGTCATCTCCATAAATATCGGTGATATAGCTTCCTCACAAGCGGCTGATATCCTTGATCAAAAGTATGGTATAGCAGTTAGGGGAGGTCTTCATTGTGCTCCAATGGCCCATAGGACAATAGGAACCCTAAAGCAGGGGACCGTACGCATAAGCTTTGGCTCATTCAATACAATAGACCAAGTAAAATACTGTATAAGGGCTATTGATGAGATAAGCAGGATGTAGGTAGGCCTAACTAATTATAAGCACCTTCTTCAAGTACCCTACAGGCCTCCTTAAACCCTTCCTCCATTGACGTTTTTCTGGATAATCCTATTGATAGACACACTGCGAATAGCTCATCAGCATCAAGTGCAAGGGCTGGATTTTCCAGTTTTTTTAGTGGTCTGTAAATAAAGCTATAATCATTTTTAAAAAGATAGGCGCCTTCAGCACCGGACGCGACAAGGCAAGCCCTACAGCCAGTTTCCTTTATTATATTATTGACTGCTAACTCAAGTTCATCTTGATTGACAGGGCTGCCCCTGTGCAATTGTTCTAAAAGAGCCTTTTTAATTATTACAAGCTCTACTCCAAGATACTTAGTCATCCTTTCCCTTGTAGTCTTTCTAGTTAATACAAGGGTTTTTATGTCCTTTTGACTACAAATCTCAGTTATCGCTGAAACAAGCTCACATGTTACTACTCCCCTACCATAATCACACATGACTATCGTGCTCAAGTCATCTGAAAGTATAGTTACAAGCTTGATTATTTCTTGAAATATGCCTGTTTTCATGTCCTGTGATGGCTCATCTACAAGACTTAAGACAGGTCTATCACATATGTTTATGGTTTTCCTTACTGTAGTGGGCCTAGTACTAAGCATTCCTAGCACCAGTGGTATGCCCTCAGCCTTGAGCATTTTTTTTATTGTATTTCCCTCTTGGTCCCTACCCACAAGTCCCGCCAACAATACACGCCTCCCCATTTCTTTAATCTTTGAGGCAATGCTTGCCGCAGCTGCCAATTGCTTCCTGTCTTCATACTTGGATATGGCAGGAAATAAATCATCCCCTTCTGGCTTTTCTATTCTACCTGAAATGTGCTGGTCAAGCATTATGTCTCCAATTACCAAGACCATTTTTCCGGGTTTTTCCTCATGTTGGCCAATGCCTCTACCTTGTATCATAGATAAGAGCCTCCTATTGAAGATATCTGGCGCCCATTAAAAGGATATGCCAGCTATATAGCAACTATATTTAATATATTCATAGGACATTGAAATGTGAAAAAAAAGCTGGACATATGTCCAGCCCTATTTAATCATGCTACTAATATTCAATATACCACTACCTTGAGCATATTCGCTCGTCTTCATATTAAAGGTGTTTTTCTTCATAGCACCCTTTATCTCATCTGGACCAATCTCTGCATTCATCTCTAGCATGATTGCAGCAGCCCCAGAAACAATAGGGGTTGCGACCGAGGTACCTGACATGGACCTATAGGGTTCGCCCATTTGTTCTAACCTAGTACCCTTATAGTCCTTATTGGTGTTGGTTGATGTTACATTAACACCAGGTGCCACGAGATCCGGTTTGATCAACCTCCTGTTAACAGGTCCCCTACTTGAGAAGTCTGCTATTGTATCATCATCATACTCTATAGTTCTCTTATCATCTACTGCCCCTACAGTGATAATCTTAGAGCTAATACCAGGTGTAGTTATGGTATTTGGCCTAGGCCCAGAGTTACCAGCAGCAGCTACTACTATAATGCCCTTATCCCAAATCGCTTCTACTGCCACCGCAAGAGGGTCAATTCTTGCTATTCTGCCTGGTTGCGCACCAAGAGATACAGACAAAACCTTAATGTTGTACTTATCCTTATTATCGGCTACCCATTGCATTCCTGCAATTATATCTGAAGAGTCTCCTGAGCCCCTCTCATTCATTACCTTCACACCAATTAGAGTGGCATCGGGAGCTACCCCCTTATATTTACCCCCGGATAGGTAGCCATTACCTGCGGCTACTCCAGCAACAAAGGTTCCATGCCCGTTGTCATCATAGGGTGTTTGCCAATTATTAATAATATCTTTAAAGGCTACTATCCTATTTCTTGGCCTAACCAAGTCTTGGTGTGGATATATACCAGTGTCTAGTATAGCGATACCCACTCCCTTGCCTGTATATCCCGTATCATTTGCTATTCTGGCACCTACCTCTTGGGCGGCTACGTTTAAAAGCGATGTCATTTTGACATCATCTGATATATATTCAACAATATCGGATCTGGCCATTTCTTCGAGCTCTGCACTTTCGAGCTCTACTGCATACGCATTTATCAAAGGCAGCTCATGCTTAATTTTAATTCCCTTGTTTTCTAAACAAACTTTACATACCTTCTCATCGTTCTGTTTGGAGAAAACAATAGCTTGTAGTTTAGCGTCCTTGAGTGTTCTTGTCTTTTGCAGCAATCTGCTATCAATCTTTTCTCTACCCCTGCTACGACCAAATAAAAAGGGCAGTAATAGCATACCAGCAGGTACTTTCAAGTATATCCCCCCCTATATGTCGCTTTGTATATACTATGTATATACTGGCTGACCTGTTAAAGGAGATATGTTGAAAATCCATCTTTTTATTACTCTAGTTCACTGATGACCTTATCTAGCTTTCTTCTCTGGGACTTGTTGAGCATCGGTTTAATCATTCCTGCCAACTGTATGAATTTTTCCGGTGTCATTCCGCCCTCACCGGACCTTACCATATTTGCTAGCTCCCCAATTGCTTCGTTCTCTGACTTGCCCTTCAAGCTGTCTGCAATCTCAGACATTTTGCTTATATCCTTTTTATCAAAATCCAATAAACCCACCCCCTCAGATGCTTTTCTATATACTATTCCTTGCTGCTTGCTATTGACACTTTGGCCTAGCTTATAGGTGTGCACACACTCATACAATCTGCGTATTATAGATATTAACGTATCTTACATATGCATCCGCTGCCCCATTAATCTAAGTAAGGAGGTCATTATTGGTGAAAAGAAAGATATACAATCCCGGCAACCGTAAAAAACCAGGTACCTTTATTCCAAGAAGAGATTTATTTCCTGATGAAAATCAAACAAGGCCTGAAAAAGGACCTAGTCATAATTTAAAACGCGATGAACCTATTTCCGTTACGGCTACTAGGGAGCCTATAAACCGCAGAAAAAGTAGCAAAGCTGCCACCGGTTCCCCAAGTGTAATACCACTACTTTTTGGTGGCTTACAATTATTTCCCTTATTAAGCTCCGACAAGGCTAGTGGTATGCAAGTATCTATCAAGTCTGCCCTTTACCATGTAGTAGAAAATCCGAAAACTATAAAAATGCTAGAGGATATTTGCCCTTATCTGGGCGACAAGGAGCAAGAGGCCATATACACAGTTATCGGTATTCAAGAGCTACTTACTACGGCTAGAGATTTAATGAACCATAACTATCAGACAAATAAAAAAAACAAGGCACTCTCAGCCCCAATGGATCCTGCAGAAAAAAGTATAGAAATGATTAGAGTACTTAGACCTTATGTCCCAGAGGTAAGTCGGGATACTATAGAAGATGTAATATATATATATGATACCTCTAATAAGCTCAACAAGAATCTTAGGCGGTACAATAACAAAAGAAAATTAAGTAAGGGCAAAAAGATAAGCACTATAGAAACCTTAACTGATATTGTAGACCTAGTAATGCCCCTATTGCCAAGGCAGATACAAAATGAAGCTAGCAAGCTAATAAACATGTTAAAAATGGCTGAAACAATGGACCATTCCAGTAAAATTGCCAAAAATACAAGGGGCAAATTGGATAGGCCGGATAAAGGCAAAAAAAATACACCTAGCGAAAATTCAATTCAAGCAGAAAAGATTAAAAACGCGCTTGAGCCTATGCTAGACCAAGAACAAAAGGGGTCACTTGACCTAATCATGAAAATGGCAAACCTATTGAATGCAGATGAAGATAATAAAAAGACAGAATAAAAAAGCAGTTTTCCTGCTTTTTTATTCTGTACCCTAAGCTTAGATTCGATTATTATTACACTTATTCTTTTATTGCCTTTTTTATTAGTGGCATAACCGCCAGTGCCAATACTCCGCCTATAGCTGCAGTAACCAGCTGGGGCCAGCTGAAATTTAGCGACAAGGCTGCCTTCATGGCATCTGGACTATCTGCCAAAAATACGGGTAGTGCGATCTTTACAACGGCTATGTATAAGGCGATAAATTTAAGGATTGCAGCGCTAGCCAAGGCTACAAGCTTATTTTTCCTGTACAGGGTAGCCACAACGACAACCAAGACTATATTTCCGATTGCTATCATGGGTACCATTATTAGGTTTGGTTGAAAGCCCTGGAAAAAGGCGATTAGTGGTGCTACAACGGATATCACCAGCCCGCCCTCCATACCAACTATTACCGCAGCAACTATAAGGCTTAGGTTTACAAGTGATCCAACTATATACTGACTAAGGTTGGCTGGCATAAGTATAAAGCTTCGTAATGATTGAAATAATACTG
>DASRNC010000289.1:0-4702 GCA_035647595.1 Bacillota bacterium
CCTTTTACTTTGAAATATAATATTACTTGACTTAAGCTAGCCTTACGTAGTATAATTTCACCGTTAAGTGTTTTCACTTGACGCCTTATGGGGTTGTGATTAGTATGGATAAACATAGCAGGTATATAATCCTTTTAGATATATATGGTGAGCTCCTGACTGAAAAACAGAGGGCTGTCATGGATCAATACTACAATTTTGATTTATCTATGCAAGAAATTGCTGAAAATGTGGGTATTAGCAAACAGGGTGTACATGATTTCATAAAACGTTCAGAGCACACCTTGAATTCAACAGAGGATAAGCTAAAACTACTAGAAAGACAAAACAATATGCAGGTAGACTTAAAAAAACTTTATAAACAAATTGATGATATCTGCCATAATCAAAATGACCACCCAGCCTATAAATCGCTTTTTGCAATAAAAGAAGAGCTGGAAAATATAATAAACGAATATACTGGAGGTTAGAAGCTTGGCTTTCGAAGGACTATCAGGAAAACTCCAATCTGCATTAAAGAAGCTAACCGGCAAGGGTAAGCTCAATGAAAAAGACGTAAAGGAAGCTATGAGAGAGGTTAGGATAGCCCTCCTAGAGGCAGACGTTAACTTTAGAGTAGCTAGGGACCTAATAAAAAAGATAACAGAAAGGGCAGTAGGGCAGGAAATAATGGAAAGCCTTACCCCGGGGCAACAGGTTATAAAGGTAGTAAATGAAGAATTAACAGAACTTATGGGCAGCCAGCAAAGTGAAATAACCATGGCTGCAAAGCCTCCTACCATTGTCATGCTCGTTGGCCTTCAAGGCGCGGGAAAGACAACCCACGCAGGCAAGCTGGCCCTCCATTTCAAAAAGCAGGGTAAGCAGCCATTGCTAGTAGCTTGTGATATATACAGACCTGCTGCAATCAAGCAGTTGCAGGTGGTAGGGGACAAGGCCGGGATACCCGTTTTTGAGCATGGTCAAAAAGACCCAGTATTGGTTGCCAAGAAGGGGCTGGCCTATGCCCAGGAACACCAGCATGACCTAGTCTTA
This sequence comes from Bacillota bacterium, assembly GCA_035647595.1. Classification (GTDB taxonomy): domain Bacteria; phylum Bacillota; class Clostridia; order Caldicoprobacterales; family DTU083; genus UBA3906. The sequence goes on from DASRNC010000289.1 coordinate 1,036, forward strand.
ATAGACACAGCAGGCCGTCTCCATATAAATGAAGACCTAATGGGTGAATTAAAGACCATAAAGACCAAGATAAAGCCTCATGAGATTATTTTGACAGTAGATGCTATGACAGGTCAAGACGCCGTTAATGTGGCCAAATCCTTTAATGAACAACTAGGCATAGATGGATTGATACTAACCAAGCTTGACGGTGATACAAGAGGTGGAGCTGCACTTTCAGCAAGGGCAGTGACAGGCAAGCCAATCAAGTTTGCCGGAATAGGTGAAAAGCTTGAAGACTTAGAAGTCTTCCATCCCGACAGGATGGCCTCAAGAATATTAGGCATGGGCGATGTTCTTACAATTATTGAAAAGGCCCAAGCCAATATAGATATTGAAAAAGCCAAGGAGATGGAAAAAAAGCTAAGGACACAGTCCTTTACTATGGACGATTACTTGGACCAGCTAGACCAGGTACAAAATATGGGCTCAATCAATGACATATTGTCTATGCTACCAGGGGCTAGTGCTAAAAAACTAAGTGGAGTCAAGATGGATGAAAAGCAAATACCGCGAACACAGGCTATTATAAAATCTATGACTAGGCATGAGAGAAAAAATCCATCTATTATTAATGCCAGCCGTAGAAAAAGAATAGCACGTGGTAGTGGTACCCGCATTCAAGATGTCAATCACTTGCTCAAATCCTATGAAGAGCTAAAAAAGATGATGAGGCAAATGTCTAGTGGGAAAATGAAGCCAGGTAGGTTCAATCTACCCTTTATGTAGGCCGATAAACGGTTAACAAGCCGGTTATGGATATATATCTTTAGACCAGTGGAGGTGATTTAAATGGCAGTAAAAATTAGACTAAAAAGAATGGGAGCTAAAAAGAACCCCTTTTATCGTGTAGTTGTAGCTGATTCTCGTTACCCGAGGGATGGTAGGTTTATTGAGGAAATTGGTATTTATAACCCTAACACCAACCCTTCCGATGTGAAAATTGACGCAGATAGAGCAAAGGAATGGTTAGGCAAAGGTGCACAACCAACCGATACCGTGAGAGCACTTCTAAAAAAGAACGGCGTTCTATAGGAGGTTTTTTAAATGGTTGAATTGCTGGAGTATGTTGCAAAATCACTGGTAGACAATCCTGACCAGGTAGACGTTCAGCAAATCGAAGAAAATAATATTATCAAACTAGAGCTGAGAGTAGCCCAGGAAGACATGGGCAAGGTCATCGGCAAACAAGGCCGCATCGCAAAAGCTATAAGGACTGTTATTAAGGCAGCGACGGCCAAGGAAAAGAAAAAGGTTATGGTGGAGATTGTTTAAGGGTTGGGGATACTCAATCCTTTTTCCTTAAAGGAGAAGGTTTTTAATGTTAGGCTATTTATCAGTAGGCTTAGTACTAAGGCCCATTGGATTGAAGGGCGAACTAAAGATTAAACCGCTAACAGATGACCCTAAACGTTTTGACAAACTAAGCTATATATATATTAATAATGGAAAAACAGGGAATCTAGCATACGCGAAATATGAAATCCAAACAAGAAGATACAATATGGATTTCGTCTACTTAAAGCTATATAAGGTTGATTCAATAGAAGCTGCAGAAAAGCTTCGCAATCAAAATCTCTGGATACCACGTGCAATGGCTATACCCTTGCCTGAAGACACATACTTTATTGGAGATATATTAGGGAGTGTAGTCATAACCATTCAGGGGGATAGGTTAGGCAAGGTAAACAATATAATCAAGACTGGTAGCAATGATGTCTATGAGGTTGTGGGCGAAAACAGGGAAGTATTGATACCTGCCTTAAAAAAAGTAGTGAAAAGCATCGATATAAAAGCAGGTTCCATAGTGGTTGATCTTACTGATATGAAGGGATTGCTTGAGGATGAAGATTGATGTGCTAACGCTTTTTCCTGAGATGTTCGACCCATTTATATCACTTAGTATACTGGGAAGAGCTATAGAGGAAAATATAGTCAAGATAAATATCCATAATATTAGGGATTTTGCTAAAAATAAGCACAAGCAGGTAGATGATTATCCATATGGCGGAGGGGCAGGTATGGTTATGTCTGTACAGCCACTTGCAGACGCCCTAGACCATGTGATTTCTCAGTACAGTGAAAAACCCTTAATAATATATTTATCTCCTCAAGGGAAGGTACTAAATCAATCCATGTCAGGAGCATACGCAAGCCTTCCTAATATTGTACTTTTATGTGGCCACTATGAGGGCATTGACCAGCGCATAATTGATAAATATGTTGACATGGAGCTTTCTATAGGTGATTACGTTCTCACAGGCGGTGAACTAGCTGCCATGGTATTTGTAGACACTATAACAAGGCTTATACCTGGTGTACTAGGGAGCCCCGAGTCCATCCTAGAGGAGTCACATACGGATGGCTTGCTCGAATACCCCCATTACACGAGACCTAGACAATACAAGGGTGCGAATGTACCAGAAGTATTACTATCGGGCAACCACAAGGAGATTGACAAGTGGCGTAGGACACATAGTATCAAAAACACCCTAGAAAAAAGACCTGACCTACTAGAAGAAGCAGTATTTACTGATGGGGATAAAGAAGTGCTCAATGAGCTTAAAAAAGGCAAAAATAAATAATTATTGCACGTAAATTTATCCTATGGTATAATCTAGCGTGTGATTATAAGCGGTCCGCTTTCCAGATAACTAGGATATGAACGCTTTTGAGAAGGAGGTTGAGAAAGCGATGGATATTATCAGAACGATAGAAGAGGAACATATGAGAACGGACCTACCCAAGTTTTCAGTAGGTGATACTATTAGAGTGTTTGTTAAGGTAGTAGAGGGCACCCGTGAGAGGCTACAGGCCTTTGAAGGTTTAGTTTTAAAGCGCAATGGCGGAGGTATCAGTGAAACCTTCACAGTTAGAAGACTTTCCTACGGGGTAGGTGTTGAGAGGACTTTCCCCCTGCATTCCCCTAGGATAGACCATATTGAGATTGTACGTAAGGGTAAGGCTAGGAGAGCTAGACTATTTTATATTCGTGACAGGGTTGGTAGAGCCGCCAAGATTAAAGAGAAAAGAGTATAGCAGGATGTATGGGACTGGATAACAGTCCCATTTATATTTATAGCGGGAAAGAATATGATGAAAGTGTAGAAATGAGGCTTTAACTTGAATATTAACTGGTATCCAGGTCATATGGCCAAGGCAAAACAAATGATGCATGAAAACCTCAAGTTGGTTGACATGGTTATTGAGCTTGTTGATGCTAGGGCGCCTATGAGCAGTTCAAACCCTGATCTACAAAAGCTTTATTCAAACAAGATAAGGGTTATTATTCTAAACAAAAATGACTATGCTGATAGTAAAAAAACTGCCCTTTGGATAGATTACTTTGCCAAGCAAAAGACAAATGTTTTCCCCATTAATGCATTAGACAACAAAGAGATCAGGTATGTGAAGAACAAGTTATTTGAAATAGCAAAAGAAAAGAGTGACGATATAAAAAAACGTAAGGGGATAAATAAGACGATCAGAGCCATGGTAGTTGGCATACCTAATGTTGGAAAGTCAACATTTATTAATAGTATAGCTGGAAAGGCAAAGGCAAAGACCGGTGACAGGCCAGGCGTTACAAAGGCAAAGCAGTGGGTAAAGATTGCACCCTTATTTGAAC
>DASRNC010000290.1:0-4882 GCA_035647595.1 Bacillota bacterium
CTCTTATACATTATATCCCAAGCTTGCCCGGTCTTCAATAAAAAAATAACTTCTCCCTTATTCTATCATGGGAGAAGCTTCTTATATACTTTTTAGTAGGCGGTTTATTTTCAAAAAATAAAGCCGAGGTGTAACCCCTCGGCCCAGCCTGCTATTACTCTTAGGCTATATAGTCCTCAAGAAAAGCAGGTACGCTATCGGGATTGCCGTTCATGGTTATGATAAAGCTTATTTTAAATTTATCGGACAGTCTCTTTACTTTGAACATAAATTGTTCAATCTCGTTTAAATCACCTTTTATGATATCCAGCAGTCCGTCGATGTAAATATATTCAGTGTCGTAGTCTCTTGAAATCATCCCCGCTAGGAACCCGTAGAATACATCTAGCTCAACTACACCAAACTCCTTAACATTAATAAAGCGAACCTGGTGCTTAAGGTCAATCATACGGCGATTGTCTCCATTTACAAATACAATCTCGCCCCTTGACTCCTTAAGCGCAGCATTCGCCATCTTTACCGCCCTGCGGGTCTTTCCGGTTCCCTTTTGCCCAATGATAATCTTTATCAAATTAACCGCCTCCCAATTCATTATTACCAAGGGTTCTTCTTACTATGATTATAGCACAACAAAAGATTGGTTTCCATAGTAAAAAACACTAAATCCCAAACTAATTCGTGAAAGGCCTAGACTCTTATCGTTTTTATCTACTAATCAGTTTCCTGCCTCCCTTGTTTTCTTCTTTGTGTTAGATTTAGTATCTTTTTTCTTATTCTGATACTCGTAGGCGTTATCTCAACTAGTTCGTCATCGCTAATAAACTCTAGCGACTGCTCAAGGCTAAGATTTTTTGCCGGTACGAGACGCATAGCCTCGTCAGAGCCCGCTGCCCGTACATTAGAAACATGTTTCTTTCTGCACACATTAACTTCTATATCACCGCTCCGGCTGTTTTCTCCAACAACCATTCCTTCATAAACCCTTGCTCCAGGTTTAATAAACATATGTCCTCTATTCTGAGCATTGAAAATGCCATAGGCCACTGCTTCCCCTGTCTCAAATGAGACTAGAGATCCAGACTCCCTTACCTCTATATGGCCCTTGTATGGCTTGTAACCATCAAAAACCGAGTTTAATATACCCTCACCCCGTGTGTCGGTTAGGAACTCGGACCGGTAGCCAAATAGGCCTCTGGCTGGGATAGAAAACTCCATACCCACATTGCCACCCTTGGTCCCTGTCATTTTAAGCATTTCACCCTTGCGCGACCCCAATTTTTCAATGACTATACCTGAATATTCATCTGGCACATCTATAGTAACAAGCTCCATTGGCTCACTTCGTTTACCTTCAATTTCCCTGTATATAGCACTTGGCTTTGAAACCTGGAACTCATAGCCTTGCCTACGCATAGTTTCAATCAGGATTGATAGGTGCAGCTCTCCCCTTCCTGACACCTTGAAAGAATCTGGCGAATCCATCTCTTCAACCCTAAGACTTACATCGGTGTAAATCTCCTTAAAGAGTCTATCCCTGAGGTTTCTAGAGGTAACATACTTGCCCTCCTGGCCTGCAAAGGGGCTGTTGTTTACAGAAAAGGTCATAGAGATAGTCGGCTCTGATATATTTACAAAGGGAAGTGGTTCAGGGTGATCCACCCCACAGATAGTATCCCCTATGTTGATACCCTCAACACCAGATACAGCAACTATATCCCCTATCCTTGCCTCTTTTACGGGAGTGCGGTCCAAGCCCTCAAACTGATAAAGATTTGTGATTTTCACCCTGTCTTGATCTCCATTTAAGTTGCATAGGATAGCATCCTGGCCCATAAGAACCCTGCCACGCTCCACCTTTCCTATTGCGATTCGTCCAACATAATCGTTGTAATCTATAGTCGATACGAGCATTTGCAGTGGTTTGTCCTGGTATCCTATTGGCGGTGGAATCCGCTCTATTATTGTGTCAAAAAGCGGTTGCATGTCCGTGCCCCGCCCATCAGTATCAAGTGAGGCAGTCCCATCCTTGGCAGAGGCGTAAATAAATGGGCTATCGAGCTGGCCTTCATCTGCCTCTAGCTCAATAAATAGGTCCAGTAGTTCATCAATTACTTCCTCAGGCCTTGCTCCTGGCCGGTCTATCTTGTTTATAACCACTATCACAGGGTGTTTTAAGTCTAATGCCTTTCTAAGTACAAATTTCGTCTGAGGCATTGGACCCTCAAAAGCATCCACTAGTAGTAATACACCATTTACCATTTTCAGCACCCGCTCTACCTCTCCGCCAAAGTCAGCATGGCCGGGTGTATCAATGATGTTTATTTTATGTCCCTTATATCTAATTGCAGTATTTTTAGACAGAATGGTTATTCCACGTTCCCGCTCCAAATCACTGGAATCCATAACCCTATCCGCTACCTGTTGGTTTTCACGAAAAACACCAGATTGGCGTAGCATTTGATCTACCAAAGTTGTTTTCCCATGGTCTACATGCGCAATTATCGCCAAATTCCTTATATCGTCTCTTGTCAGCACAAACACTCCTCTTCCTTACTCTATATCTTCACAAGTAGTAATTTTAGCACAAGGTAGACCATATGGCAATGCAAAAGGCCTGTACATTTTGCAGGCCTCCACTCTTGCGTTTAAGGTTTTTTACATATACAGGGAAGTGTGATTATAAACTTAGAGCCCACTCCAGGCGTGCTATCCACGTCTATCCTGCCTCCATGCTCTTGGATTATACGATAGGATACACTAAGACCTAACCCTGTACCCTTATCCTTTGTTGTGAAAAATGGCTTACCCAGCTCCTTTAAGCTGTCTTTGGACACGCCTGTACCCTTATCCTCTATGGTAATGGTCATTTCATTTGACTCTTCTATAAATTTGGTCTCTATCTGTAAAAGCTGTTCCTCGATTCCACCCATAGCCTCTACTCCATTTTTGGCTATGTTCATTATGACTTGCTTTATTTGAGAGTCATCAGTAAGTACCCTGCACTCATTACTACAAAGTGTTAAGCTGATTTTGGTGCCAGTCATAAAAGTGGTTGTTTCAAGTAGGGGTAATATGGACTCTACGAGTTCATTGACTGAGGTCTCCCTGTATACACTGCTATTAGGCCGTGACAGGAACAAAAATCCAGATATAATCCTATTAACATCATCTGTTGCATTGTCAATTCTCTCTGCAATTTTTTTAACCCTATCATCCTCAGCTAGCAGCTCGAGTAGTTGGCTCCCGCCCTTTATTGTTGTAAGGTAGTTCCTTGTCTCATGCACAATGCTAGCACCCATTTGGCCTAAAAGAGATAGCTTTTCCTGTTGGACTATTATTTTACCCTGCTCCCTAAACTCAGTAATATCAGAGCCGACTATTATTGTTCCTACACGGTGGCCGCTAATATCCTTAATAGCTGCTTTCTGGTAGAGCAAATTTATTTTATTATCTCCATTGGTCACAACAATTTCTTTCAAACCTTTTGATATATTTTTCTTGTCTCCAACATTTACTGCATGGCTGGATCGCATCCTCCTCCAAAATTCCCTGATGTTCATGCCCTGTATATCGAAGTCAGTAAAATTCATGATCTCCTTGAATTTTCTATTACTCAATACTATTTTACCTTTGGTGTCATAGATAAGGACAAGATTGTTTATAGAATTTAGTATCGTCTTAGTCTGAAGCTCTATATTTTTGAGTCTTTGATGGGTCTTAGCCTCGTTTAACAGTACAATTGTGCCCTTATCAACCTTCTTGGTCCTTGTAAACAGCTTAAGGCTATTGCCCTCACTATCCTTATAGGGTGCAAGTACATTGGTGTCAGAATTGTCTGTCGACAAATTTATAAAGTCGTTCTTGTCATCGTAATCTGGTTCGAACCTATCAACAAAGTCCTCTACTGATTGTTCCAATAATTCCTTTTTGTCAATTTTAAATATCTCCTCAGCCTTTTTATTCATATATGAGACCCTGCCCTCCTTGTCGTAATGAATAACTCCCTCGGGCAGCATGTTTAGTATCATATTTGAAAGGTATGTGGTGTGGCCCACCCTTTTAAGAGGCTGTTCAATATATGCAACTATAATTGCACTGAATAAAAAACAAGAGGATAGGACCCTAACCATATGGGTGAAAAGATTGGCTGCCAGGTCATGTGGGTCAAATACCATGTGTATAATTATGGACACAATAGATAGGATCAAAAAGGTTAGCAAGAAAGTGCTTAGGATAACCGAATCTGTATCCCTCCTAAAAATGACGGATACTAATGTTACTACATGTATGGCAAGGATGGTTGACCACACTGCCAAATTTATGACAGGGTGAATTATAAAGCTGATAAAGGTAAGTAGGAGCAAGGACACAGCCAGGGCTAACATAAACATGTAGGCCCTATTAATTTTGTTTTTACGCGGGAAATATACAATCAAAAGCAATATTATAGCTTCTGTAAGACGGGCTAAAAATCCAACTCTATGGCTTAATTCCCCAAAGCCACCACTGTTCATACTAATAGGTGTAAAATAATATACATGAAATACATCAAGGACAGCAACAACAATAAAGCCTAGGCATATAGGGTTGACATAGGGGGCAGATTCTCCATAGGTAAACCACGTAACGACAAATATACCAATAGAAGTGAATATACATGCTAATTCCATAATAAGATGCATGTTGTATGTATGTCTTGTCCATATCCCGTATATTGGTGTTAATGTTAATAGGTATACACCCGCCAATGATAGTAGTGCTGCTACTCCTGGTGATATCCTTAGGCTAAAATGTCTTTTCATTTCAGGGGAAGGAACGGTATCCATGTATATAGTTTGCCTCCCTTTTACTGGTTGCTTCTGGTTCAATGTGTATATTATAC
>DASRNC010000291.1:0-2480 GCA_035647595.1 Bacillota bacterium
GTACAGGGGCCATAATGGCTGTACCAGGCCATGATACAAGGGACTGGGAGTTTGCCAAGGCCTTTGACCTGCCTATAATAGAGGTAGTTTCCGGTGGCGATATAGATAAAGAGGCCTATATTGACACAGAGGAAGGGACGATGGTAAACTCTGGTTTTCTTGATGGGATGGAGGTTTCACAGGCCAAGCAAACCATAAGCAAGTGGCTGGAGGAAAAGGATTTAGGACGGCCAAAGGTCAATTACAAGCTGAGAGACTGGCTATTTTCCCGCCAGAGATATTGGGGAGAGCCAATTCCCCTGGTCTATTGTGATAAATGCGACTGGGTCCCAATCCCAGAGTCGGACCTACCCTTAGAACTACCTGAGGTTGAAAGCTATGAACCCACAGAAACTGGGGAGTCACCCCTGGCCAATATTCCAGACTGGGTGAACACGACCTGTCCTAAATGTGGTGGACCGGGGACACGGGAGACAGATACTATGCCACAATGGGCGGGTTCCTCCTGGTATTTCTTAAGGTATATTGACCCCCACAATGACGAGGCGCTGGCCAGCAAGGAGAGCATGGACTATTGGATGTCAGTTGACTGGTACAATGGAGGTATGGAGCATACTACTCTTCATCTGCTCTACTCAAGGTTTTGGTACAAGTTTCTCTATGATATAGGTGTAGCACCAGGCCCAGAGCCCTACAAAAAACGTACCTCGCATGGCATGATACTGGGAGAAAACAATGAAAAAATGTCTAAATCAAAGGGTAATGTAATAAATCCTGACGAAATAGTAGATGGGTTTGGGGCAGATACACTAAGGATGTACGAAATGTTTATCGGAGATTTTGAAAAGGCTGCCCCTTGGTCACAAAATGGCGTCAAGGGCTGCAAGAGGTTTTTAGACCGGGTATGGAGGCTGACCGAATTTTTAACTGATGATCAGGGTCTGTCTAGCGAGTTTGAAGGCAGTGTACACCGGACTATAAAGAAGGTCAGTGAGGACTATGAAAACCTTAAGTTTAACACCGCTATAGCTGCCATGATGGAGCTTGTCAATGACCTTTATGCAGCAAATAGGGTAAGTAAGGGAGAGCTTAAGGTACTCCTTATGCTACTAAATCCAGTTTCGCCCCATATCACTGAAGAGCTGTGGTCAATCTACGGGACAGGTACAAGGCTGACGGAGGAAAAATGGCCTGTCTGGGACAAGGAAAAAATAGTAGATGATGTGGTGGAAATAGCTGTGCAGTTTAACGGTAGGGTCAGAGGCAAGCTAAATGTAGCCACTGATGCCAGCCAGGATCAGGTAAAGGAACAAGCCCTTGCTGATGACCACCTACAGGACTACTTTAGGGATAAGACTATAGTAAAGGTTATTTATGTGCCTGGCAGAATTTTAAATGTTGTAGTTAAATAGGGGCACTAGGCATATATAGTAGTAGACATGCTTGACAACCACAATATATTGATATATTATATTTATAGCTAAAAATTTAAAACATATGACGAAGGGGAAGCAGGTGTGAATCCTGCACAGGGCCGCTACGGTATTGAATTGAAAATTCTAAGTCCGATTGCCTGACTCATATGTAAAGCACATTTAGTTCCCGGAACCGGAAATAATGTATAGGCTATTATGCCGCGCATTTCTGGTGAAGTGCGCGGTTTTTTATTAACTTTTTGGGTTTAAAGGGTGGATAGTATGTGGATACAGGGCTATACAAGACTTACACTTCAGGATTATCCAGGTAAGATAGCAGCTATGTGTTTTACAGGAGGGTGCCAGCTAAGATGTCCTTACTGCCATAATCCAGATCTGGCTTTAGCCATGACTAAAAATGGTAATGAAGATACTGAAAATGTAGCCCTTTCCTTCCTGGCTTACATAGAAAAACGTAAGTCCCTGCTCGATGGCATTGTCGTTAGTGGAGGAGAACCCTTATTACATAATCTACAGGGCTTCCTTGGCAAAGTCAAAGAGTTAGGTCTATCCGTCAAGCTGGATACCAATGGCCTATTACCAGACCAATTAAAGGAACTTATAGGGGCTGGCTTAGTAGATTATGTAGCCCTAGATTACAAAAGTAGTCGGGAGAACTTTATGGAGGCTACAGGCCTAAGCAGATTTAAGAAGCAGGCCACAGTAAATAGCTACTATGATTCCTGGCTGTTAACCCTTAGTTACCTAAGGGGCAACAGGGTTCCGTATGAGTTAAGAACTACCCTGGTTAAGGAGCTACACCCATTAGATATACTAATTCGTATGGCGGAGTCCATATGCAGGGGAGCTAGTAGTCGAGAACTTTGGTTTCTACAGACTTTTGAAAAGACGGGACTTTTAATGAATGATTATAGCAAAGAAAAGATAAGCCTATCTGCCTATTCTAATAAAGAGATGGAGGTGATTGGGCAAAAGCTTAAAAAGATAATTCCTGGTGTCATGTTAAGACGATAAGAAAATCCAATAAACTAAGGAGAATAATCA
>DASRNC010000292.1:0-7308 GCA_035647595.1 Bacillota bacterium
GTATACCATAATCTTCGCTGTAGCAATCTTTGTAGTTGGACATGTATTTAATATATTAATAAACCTTCTTAGTGCCTTTGTCCATTCCAGTCGTCTTCAGTACATTGAATTCTTTGGCAAGTTTTTCGAAGGTGGAGGTCATGAGTTTTCGCCTTTAACAATAAAGACTAAATATATAGATTTAACAAATGAAGGAGGCATATAATTATGAATTATGGTTTATTATTAGCATTATCAGGAGTGGCTGTTTCTGTACTTGTTACAGGTATTGGTTCAGCAAAGGGAGTTGCTATAGTGGGCAAGGCTGGAGCGGGAGTTGTAGCTGAGGATCCAGATAAATTTAGCCAGGTGTTACCACTACAGGCCCTTCCTGGTACCCAGGGCATATACGGGTTTTTGATAGGGTTTATAATCCTCATTAGGCTCAATGTGTTTGGTGAGCTTGCCCAGATATCCACAAGCGGGGGACTAATGATGCTAATTGGGTCATTACCTGTAGCTATTGTAGGACTTATATCAGCCATACTACAAGCCAAAGTCGCTGCAGCTGGTGTCGGTCTTATTGCTAAAAGACCAGAAGAGCTTGGTAAGGCTATAACATTCTCTGTTATTGTTGAAACCTATGCTGTATTAGCACTGCTAGCATCCTTCCTTATCGTATTCTTTGTACCGATCGCATAAGGGGAGATAAAGATGAGTGGATTAGACAGGATCAAGGAACGAATCATTGAAGACGCAAGGGCTCAAGCTAAAGAAGTCATCAATGATGCCAATAAAAGGGCCGATCAAATAAAGAAAGACAGGTCGGATCAAGCAGCTATAAGAGCAGAGAAGATCGGTGCCGACTATGAAAATAGGGCTATTGAGCTTAAAAGACAAATGCTATCTGCAGCCCAGATGGATATACGTAAAAAGAACCTGTCCACAAAACAGGATTTAATTGGTCAGGCCTTTGATTATACCCACAATTCCATCATGGAATTGCCCTTGGCAGACTACGAACAGCTAATGACTGACCTTGTTATGGTTGCTGTTGTAACCGGTGATGAAGAGGTAATACTCTCAAAGCAGGATACTGAAAGACTGGGTGAAGGCTTTGTTAAAAGGATAAATCAAAAGCTTTCTGACCAAGGAAGGCTGGGGGGCCTCAAATATTTCAAGGAATCAGGCGACTTTAATGGAGGCTTTATACTAAGGAAGGGCGGAGTAGAGGTTAATTGCACCATAGGAGCCTTGTTTCGCCAGCTCAGGGAAAGAATAGAACCCCAGACAGCTGAAATACTTTTTGATTCAAAGGATTAGGATATTGTATAACCAGCTGAACTACCAAAGGAAAGGGGTGGAAAGATGCCGCAAGATTCTTATTATTATGCTGTAGGTAGAATAAGAGTTAAAGAAAACAAATTGATGGATTCTGACAAAATCGAAAGAATGCTTGATATGGAATCTATCGATGATGTTTTAAAGGTTTTAATCGAAAGCGAATATGGTACTGGTGAGGAAGTTGAGAGTCCACACGATTACGAGCAGCTCTTATCTGCCGAGCTTAAAAAGGTATATGATTTTATTGAAGAAGTCACGCCAAACAAAGAGCTGACGGACTTGTTTTCACTCCAATATGACATTCATAATATAAAGTCCTTAATAAAGGCACGTTTTTTAGAAAATCATGGGGACCTGCCTCTAGCTACCACTATAAGCATCCCTATAGAAGACCTGACAAGGGCAGTCAATGAGGGACAATATGATGGTATCCCAGAGTATTTGGCCAAGGCTCTTGCCCTGCTAGAGGAGACCTTTGAACAAGGCTTTGACCCCCATAGGGTAGAAACTAGCCTCGATAACCTATATTTCAAGCGAGTATTTGAGGTCTTGAAGAAAAACAAAAATCCCTTTATGCATGAGCTTTTTGCTAAACGTGTTGATCTTACCAATATAAGGACCCTATTGCGAGTAAAAAGCATAAAAGAGGATCCCACCTTTTTAAAGGACATGCTAATTGAGGGTGGTTCTTTGGAAGCGGATTTGCTATTAAATGTTATGGAAGACCCCCTAGAAGAACTATTAGATAAATTAAAGGGTAGTGAATATATCCAGCTTATTGCAGACGGAATAAGGGCCTTTGACAGCAAAGGGGAGTTTACCTTATTTGAGAGGCAAATGGATAATCACCTGCTAAATTTCGTAAAGCAACGCAAGTATAATCCTATGGGCATGGAAGCCATCGCAGGCTACCTATTGGCCAAGGAAAATGAAATCAAGCTGGTGAGAATGATTATGGTCGGCAAAAGTAACAAGATACCCAAGGACACAATACGGGAAAGGTTACGTGATGTATATGTCTAAGATAGGAGTCATAGGTGACAGGGACTCCATATTAGGATTTAAGACACTAGGTCTTGATATTTTTCCTGTTACAGATACAGAAAATGCCGGCAGATTGATCCATAGGCTGGCCAAAGAGGATTATGCCGTGCTTTTTATAACCGAGAGCATAGCCAAGGATTTAGAGGAAGCAATTGAAAGATATAAGGCAGTACCATATCCCGCCATTATACTAATCCCCAACAACCAAGGCAGTATTGGACTAGGCATCCAGGGGGTTAAGGATAATGTGGAAAAGGCAATTGGTGCTGACATTTTATTTGGAGAAAGAGGGTAGATAACCGGTGCAAGGTAGAATAGTTAAAGTATCCGGACCTCTTGTCATTGCGGAGGGCATGGCAGATGTTAAAATGTTTGATGTTGTGCGAGTTAGTGACAAGAGACTAATCGGTGAAATAATCGAGTTAAGAGATGACAAGGCCTCAATTCAGGTATATGAAGAAACAGCGGGTTTGGGCCCAGGTGAACCGGTTGAATCTACCGGTAGTCCCTTGAGTGTAGAGTTAGGCCCTGGTTTGATTGAGGCAATATATGACGGCATACAAAGACCACTTACATATATCCGTGAAATGGCGGGTGACAGGATACCAAGGGGAATAGAGGTACCTATCCTTGACCGTGACAAGAAATGGGATTTCCAGCCACGAGTAAAGCTAGGTGACAGGCTTGTTCCCGGCGATATCATAGGGGTAGTTCAGGAGACACCTGTTGTAGAGCATAGAGTAATGGTTCCAGAGGGTGTAGAGGGAGTAGTAGAGTGGTTACACGAGGGAGAGGCAACTGTTGTGGACCCGATATTGAAGGTCAGGACAGATGAGGATGAACTAGTAGATGTAATTATGATGCAAAAAACACCTGTCCGTATTGGAAGGCCCTACAAGGAAAAGCTCTCACCAGTAGTACCTATGTTGACAGGCCAGCGTGTAATCGATACATTTTTTCCTGTAGCAAAGGGTGGAGTGGCTGCAGTTCCAGGACCCTTCGGTAGTGGAAAGACCGTTGTCCAGCACCAGCTAGCAAAATGGGCTGATGCTGATATTATTGTATATGTGGGTTGCGGTGAGCGTGGCAATGAGATGACGGATGTTTTAATGGAGTTTCCGGAGCTAAAGGATCCAAAGTCAGGGGAGGCCCTGATGAAAAGGACAGTCCTTATTGCCAACACCTCTGATATGCCGGTTGCGGCCCGTGAAGCCTCCATCTATACGGGAATAACTATAGCAGAATACTTTAGAGATATGGGCTACAGTGTGGCCATAATGGCAGACTCAACCTCAAGATGGGCAGAAGCCCTAAGAGAAATGTCAGGACGTTTAGAGGAGATGCCAGGTGAAGAGGGCTATCCTGCATATCTAGCCTCTCGCTTAGCCGAATTTTATGAAAGAGCAGGTAGGGTAACCTGCATGGGACAGGAAGATAGAGAAGGCGCAATAACTGCAATTGGTGCAGTATCGCCCCCCGGTGGAGATATATCAGAGCCTGTTACACAAAACACCCTCCGTATAGTAAAGGTCTTTTGGGGACTTGATGCAGGCCTTGCCTACCGCAGACACTTCCCAGCTGTAGACTGGCTACTTAGCTACTCACTGTATACCGATAGGCTCAGTGATTGGATGAAAAATGAGGTTGCCTCTGACTGGGATGATATACGACTTGAGTCAATGGGCATTTTGCAGGAGGAAGCAGAACTGGAAGAGATAGCCCGGCTAGTAGGTGTAGATGCCTTATCCTTAAAGGATAGGTTAACGCTGGAGACAGCCAGGTCAATCCGCGAGGACTACCTGCATCAAAATGCCTTCCATGAGGTTGACACATATACACCTATGGAAAAGCAATACAAGATGATAAAATTGATACTAGCCTTCCACCATGGTGCACAAAAGGCCCTTGAAGCAGGCGCAGAGTTTAGTGAAATTATAAGCCTTCCTATTAGAGAGAGGATAGGCCGTGCAAAATATGTATCCGATGATCAAATTGACAGCTTGGATGAGATAATGAAGGACCTACAGCAACAGATGAGGTCGCTAGCTCAAGAGGGAGGTATTCAATATGCTTAAAGAATACAGTACGATTCGAGAGGTCGTAGGGCCGCTTATGCTAGTTGATGGTGTTGAGGGAGTAAAGTTTGACGAGCTGGTAGAAATAGAGCAAAAAAACGGCGAAATCCGTAGTGGACGTGTCCTTGAAATAGATGGAGATCGTGCGCTTGTCCAGCTTTTTGAAGGGTCCCAGGGCCTGAGGATTTCAGACAGCAAGGCACGTTTTCTAGGCCGGGGTATAGAGCTCTCCGTATCAAGGGATATGCTAGGACGAGTTTTTGATGGAATGGGGCGACCTAATGATGATGGCCCAAGGATAATTGCAGAAAAGAGAATGGATATAAATGCGGAGCCACTAAACCCAGCTGCAAGGGACTACCCGTCAGAGTTTATTCAGACTGGTATTTCAGCCATTGATGGACTTAATACCCTTGTCCGTGGGCAAAAGCTACCGGTGTTTTCAGGGTCTGGTCTTCCCCATGCCAATCTGGCCACCCAGATTGCTCGACAGGCCAAAGTGCTTGGGGCTGAGAGCAATTTTGCGGTTGTATTTGCCGCTGTTGGTATTACCTTCGAAGAGGCTGATTTCTTTATATCGGACTTTAGACGAACAGGAGCAATAGACAGGGCTGTACTATTTATGAATTTAGCAGATGATCCAGCGATTGAGCGTATTGCAACACCTAGAATGGCGCTGACCGCAGCAGAGTATTTAGCCTATGAGCTGGATATGCATGTATTGGTTATCATGACAGATATAACAAACTATGCGGAAGCACTTAGAGAGACATCCGCAGCCCGCAAGGAGGTCCCAGGCCGTAGGGGCTATCCTGGCTATATGTATACAGACCTAGCCACTATGTATGAGCGTGCAGGAAGGATTAAGGGCAAGGAGGGCTCTATAACACAGATCCCTATACTTACCATGCCTGAGGATGACAAGACTCATCCAATACCTGACCTTACTGGCTACATTACTGAAGGGCAGATAATCCTGAGCAGGGACCTGCATAGAAGGGGTATACAAGCTCCAATCGATGTCCTGCCATCCTTGTCTAGACTAAAGGACAAGGGTATAGGAAAGGGCAAAACTAGAGAAGACCATGCAGATACCATGAACCAGCTATTTGCTGCATATGCTAGGGGTAAAGAGGCCAAAGAGCTTGCGGTAATCCTAGGTGAAGCCGCTCTTTCTGATGTTGACAAGCTTTATGCTGAGTTTTCAGAAGCCTTTGAGAGCCAATATATTTCACAGGGCTTTGAAACCAACCGTAGTATAGAAGAGACACTGGAGATTGGGTGGAAGCTTCTTTCCATATTGCCAAGAGAGGAATTAAGGCGTATCAGAGATGAATATCTCGATAAGTACCTACCCGAAAAAGGGGATGAATAAGCATGGCAATTTTGCGTGTTAATCCTACCCGTATGGAGTTGTCCCTCCTAAAGAAAAGACTTAGCGTTGCTACTAGGGGACACAAGCTCCTCAAGGACAAGCGGGATGAGATGATGAGAAGGTTTATAGACCTTATCAAGGAAAATAAAGAGGTCAGAGAAGAGGTTGAAGAAGAGCTTACCCAAGCTTTAGGCAACTTTGTCCTGGCCCGGGCTCTTATGTCAGACGAGTTTTTAGAGGGTGCAATAATGTTTCCGACAAGGACAGTTGAGCTAACAAGGTACAAGCGTAATATCATGAGTGTCGATGTGCCTAAGCTAGAGTATGAGGAAAAGAGTCTTGAGGGTGTTTCTTCATACCCCTATGGCTTTGCAAATACCTCCGGTGAGCTAGATGGTGCAATTGCAACCCTATCTGGCTTATTGCCGAGACTTTTAAAGCTGGCTGAGATAGAAAAGACCTGTCAGCTACTGGCCGATGAGATAGAAAAGACTAGACGGAGGGTTAATGCCCTTGAGTTTGTAATGATACCTCAGCTTGAGGAGACTATACGTTATATCACCATGAAGCTTGATGAAAATGAACGTAGTAGCCGTATTAGACTTATGAAGGTAAAGGAAATGATAGAGGAGCGTAATGCCTAAGCGGTGGTTTGAGTAAATAAAGGTTTACAGACTTAATATATGAAGAGAAGGCGCCTAGGAAGATAGGGGCGCTTTTTTAGTGCCCTGCAGCAGCCTTCCTTAGATTCCTTCCGTAGTTGCCAACGTTACTAGTGTGATGGATTAATTGAGTAATGTTACAGGAAATAAAGTTTCGTGGCAAAGAGCCACTTCACTAAGATTCCCTCCACATTTACTCAACTACACTTAACTAGGAAGGTTTATCCTAGTGTAGGATCGTAGCTAGCCCGCTCCCCGCCTATAGATTTTGCTCTTGTTCGGGCTAGGACTAGGTGGGCTGAACCGATATTGTCAAAGCTGATTCGCACTGGTACTGCTACTGGCCTTAAATGCATACCTATAAGTGTATCTCCTATATCTATACCTGCTACCGCCTCAATTGTTTCGACTACATATGGTTCTTCAAAGCTAGTGTAGGCTGCAGTAGCAAAGCTACCGCCCGCTTTTATTTTGGGGACAGCGTTGACTCGTGGATAGCCGTAAAGCCTTGCAGCTATGCCTTCTAGGACTAGTGCCCGGTTTAGGTGCTCACAGCATTGGGCAGCCAAATAGATTCCCTTTGGCTTTAATATTTCCTGTAGGCTATTATATATCCAAGTTCCAATTTCATGGCTTGAAAAACTACCTATCAGTTGCTTTTGTACCTCACTAGTGGAGCAACCAACTACTAAAATATCACCTTTGTTTAACTTGGCTACATCCAAGAGTTCTTGGGTGGCCTGCTCTGTAGCTGTAGCGATTTGATCTTGCCTATATACTTGGGACATACTAATACCTCCTATATAAATCCTACATAAAAGTATAACAC
>DASRNC010000293.1:0-3818 GCA_035647595.1 Bacillota bacterium
ATATTTTACTATACCTTCCAATATTCCATCAGTTGTTTAATAGTTTAAAGCTTTCTGATATAATATATTTGTAAGAATCATATTTAATCTGGTGGGAGGCTGGAAAATGGCACTACACATACTAGAGAATATCCCATTTGAGATTGACATCGAAAAGTTCTACAAGGACATTCATATAGGTCCCAACAGCGAGGACGCAGAAACAGTTAGGGCTATCGTGGCCATGGCAGAGGACATTGGACGACCAAAGGCAGTTTACAGAGAGGCTTTTATCGAAAGCAGGGGAGAGGACTTTGTCATAATAGACAGGGTCAGGATAAATAGCCGTATATTGAGAGTCAATACTGACGGGGAAGACAGAGTTTTTCCTTATGTAGCGACCTGCGGTAGTGAGTTATTTACCTGGGCACAAGGTCTTGACGATATCCTAGAGCGATATTGGGCCGACCTTATAATGGAGAGGGCCCTTTATAGGGCAATAGATAAAATGAATGGTCATATAGGGGACTATTACGGGTCTACTAGTGTTTCTGTTATGAACCCGGGCTCCCTAGAGGACTGGCCACTAGGAGGACAGCCTGACCTGCTTGGCCTCTTAGGTGATGTTGAAGGCATGATTGATGTTAGCCTGACAGACTCCTACCTGATGGTGCCCTTTAAAACTACCTCTGGCCTAATATTTTCCGCAAGCTCTGACTACAGCAGCTGCATGCTTTGCGGGAGAGAAAACTGCCCCAAGAGAAGGGCACCCTATGATGCAGACCTGTATGATAAAAAATATGGAAGTAGCAGCAAGACTTTATAATATACTTGTCTTCAACGATATTACAAAATAATATTTAAGTCTTTATGCACCTATAAAAGCATGGGATAGACAAGGGGGAAGGTATGGCTAAGAATAACTCCAAAACCGAGACCCGCATTATTAACGAGACATTATCAAAGATCGCGCAATTGGAAGACAGCTTTAATCTACTAAAGGAAAATGTGCTGCATGGCCAAGAACTCATCGAGATAGGGTCTTGGACATACGACATCAAGGAGGATGGGATATATAGGTCTGATGGACTATATAGGATCCTTGATTGTGGCCATGATGATTTAAGGCACAATTTCAAAGACTTTTACAAATTTGTGCATCCCGAAGACCTGGAAAAGGTAGAGGAAGTTGATTTAACTATTTGGGATGGCAAGGAATCAAACACGAAATTTAGGATTATCACACCCAGGGGTAACCTACGATACATCCATGAGGTGACAAAAGTTATTTATGGTGAGGATGGCAAGCCATCAAAGGTAGTTGGCATCATGCAAAATATCACCGAGACAAAGCAACTTGAGCAAAAGCTAAAGGACAGCTACGAAAGTCTTGACAATGCACAAGGATTGGCCCATATCGGTAGCTGGGAGATTAACCATATAGAAAATTCGACATACTGGTCTGATGAGGCTTATAGGATTCATGGCATGAGGCCCGGACAAGGTGAAAACATATTTGATGCCTTCTTCGAGAAATTCGTCCACCCTGAAGATAAAGAAAAAATATTAAGTGTTCTTAGCAATCCCACTCGTGAGCTCACGGAGCTGGAGTTTAAGATAATTAGAGAAGACGGCTCTATCAGGTATATACATCAAAGGATGCAGTTTGTTTTCAATGATGACAACGAAGTTATTAAAATACAGGGGACAATACAGGACATCACAGACAAGCGGATGCTTGAAAAGCAGCTCCAACACAAGACAAACCATGATACACTCACCGGCCTGCCAAACAGGAGATACTTTAGCAAATATTTAAAAGACCTCTGCATCAGGTCAGCTGACAACTGGCAAACCTTTGCCCTAATGCTATTTGACATAGACAACTTCAAGCACATAAACGACTCCCTAGGTTTTCAGAAGGGGGACGAGCTCATGGTCCTTATTTGCGAAAGACTCAAGATTTTACTCACTGAAAAGGTATTTATCTGCCGTTATTCTGGAAACTTATTTGCCCTTATAATAGAAAAGCAGACTTCCATAGACGAATATAGGAATATTGCACAGAGGGTTATCGATGGCTGTTCGGATACCTTTAGGCTGGATATATATGAGCTAGATATCGCCATTAGCATGGGTGTTAGCGTTTTCCCCGAAGATGGGTTAGGGCCAGACCAACTGCTTAGAAATGCTGACATAGCAAAGGCCAGGGCCAGGAATGAGGGCAAAAATCATTTCAAATTATTCTCTAGGGAACTAGGGAGAGAAAGTCGCAAGGATTATTCGCTTAGGCGGGATTTGCTGTATGCAATAGAAAAAAAGGAACTAAGGCTCTTTTATCAGCCCATGGTATGTTTGAAAACCAATAAAATTTTAGCTGTAGAAGCATTGATTAGGTGGGTCCACCCTGTATGGGGCATACTTTTGCCCAATGAGTTTATTCATATCGCCGAGGAGACAGAATTTATCATAAGTATGGGCAAGTGGGTACTGCGTGAAGCATGCAGGACATATAAAAAGTGGCTAGAAAAAGGAATGCCAAGGATGAGTGTAAGTGTAAATTTTTCAGGCATACAATTTCTAGAAAATAATTTTGCAGACAAGATAAAGGGGATTATTGATGAGTTTGGCCTTGACTATAGCTTTCTAGTGATGGAGATAACTGAGTCCGTAGTGATGAAAAGAACGGACAAGGTCAGGTCAGATATAAAAAAGCTGCAAGCCCTAGGAGTAAAGCTTGCCTTGGATGATTTTGGCACTGGATTCTCCTCACTGGCCTATATAAGCACCTTCAAGATAGATGCACTAAAGATAGATGCCTCCTTTTTTCACAACCTAAGTCCAGACTCTGTGAATTACTCAATAGTAAGGTTCATTGCAGAGATGGCTTCGACACTAGATATACAAGTGGTTGCAGAGGGCATTGAAACAGCAGACCAGTTAAATGAAATTAAAAGGTTAGAATGCGTCGCAGGCCAGGGATACATTTTCAGCAAGCCTATGGCAGACCAAGACTTTATTAAGAAATTTGGACATGGGAAAATAAACGTATAAATATAAAGCATAGCAAACT
The DNA here is from genome assembly GCA_035647595.1 of Bacillota bacterium. Classification (GTDB taxonomy): domain Bacteria; phylum Bacillota; class Clostridia; order Caldicoprobacterales; family DTU083; genus UBA3906. Next base: position 3,053 of record DASRNC010000293.1, read on the forward strand.
AAAAACCGACCCCCACCTGCTAGATTTTTGGTCTAACACTTGGGGGTCGGTTGATTGTTTTACTAAACCTCTTAGGATTCCTGAATAATATCTTTTAAGTTATACTTTTCTGCGTACTCCCTATGCAGCTTTGCAAAGCGGTTGTTAGGATCGTGCTTGACTCTATGCAGGTATTCGTGAAGGTCCAACCTGTCCTTTGACAGCTCAATGACGACACCGGCAATGTTGGAGCAATGGTCCGAAACTCGCTCTAGTACCATGATTAGGTCAGAGAATATAAAGCCAAGCTCTATAGTACAAGCATTAGCCTGTAGCCTATTTATGTGTTGCTTTTTCAATTCATATTTAAGGTCATCAATAACCTCTTCTAGGGGTTCAACCCTTCGAGCCAGGGAGGGATCATTTGAGCTAAATGCTGATACTGCCAAATCAGTTACTTCTCGAACAGCATCTACCATGACGCCCAATTCTTTCTTAGCATTTCCCGAAAAGCTAATTTCCTTGTCATGCATCTCCTCTGCGGACTTTTCAATATTTAAGGCATAGTCCGCTATACGCTCAAATTCGCCGATGAGATAAAGGAGTTTAGCAGACTCGGTATTGTCCTGTGCGGACAACTGCTGGGCCGAGAGCCTGACGAGGTAGGTGCCGAGGGCGTCCTCGTAGACGTCGGTTTGCTGCTCATCATCCTTGACTGACTTGGCGATTTTTTCATCATACTTGCCTAGAAGGCCGATAGCGTTATTGAGCGAATTTAATGATATAC
>DASRNC010000294.1:0-3264 GCA_035647595.1 Bacillota bacterium
TATTCTAAACCAAGTTAACGATATTATAGCTGACCCTCTGCTGTACCAGGCCAAGCAGGGAATGGCACAGTTACTCAAATATGCGCTCATTGTTGTAGCAAGCACGCCATTTATGGTGGCTTATCCCTTCGTCGCCAAACACTTTGTACAAGGCGTAATGATAGGTGCGGTGAAAGGTTAACTTCTTTACAGTCTGAATTTGTTACAAATATACTAGCGCGTTTAACAAATACTCCTATAAATTATATCGAAGGGGGGGATGCACAAAGAAATGACCATGTTTTCTTATAGGCGGTCTACCTAACCTGACAAGCAGTATTATTAATTATTCTATAAGGAGGAACAAAGAATGAAAAGAACTTTAGCTTTTATTTTGAGCATGGTAATGTTAGTGGCACTATTCTCTGCTTGCGCTAACACTGGGGATACCAACAACACTCCTGCCAACACGACAGGAGATAACAATGATCCAGTTGATGAACCTACTCCAGATGATGATGGACTGATTGCGTCAGCATATGGCGGTGTTTCCGTTACACCTCCAGGTGAGTTACCAATCGTAAAAGAACCCGTAACATTGTCCATATTCATTCCACAACATGCAAATGTTGAGGACTACGACGACAACAAAATGACCCTTTATATGGAGGAACAAACTGGCGTTGATATCGAGTGGGTTATAGTTCCTGATCAGGATGCTAGCCAACGAGTTAATCTACTACTTGCCAGCCAAGTTGACCTACCTGATGTATTTATGGTACCTGAAGGTATGTCAAATGAGGTTGTAGCCGATATGGCTGATCAAGAGATATTCTTGCAGCTTGATGATATGATCGAAAACCTTGGTCACTGGTATACTGAGAGGCGTGTTCAGGATCCCCTTCTTGACGAATTGATGAAGTTGCCAGATGGTCATCAGTACACCATGCCAAAGGTCGTTCATTCCGACCCCAATTCTATGTCTCGTCGTGCTTGGATAAATCAAACATGGTTAGACAACCTTGGACTTGAGATGCCGACTACGACAGAAGATCTTGTTACTGTATTAAAAGCGTTCAAAGATGATGACCCTAACGATAACGGGAAGGCTGATGAAATTGCTTTTATGGGATCTACCAATGGATGGGCTGCCTATCCTGAAGATTTTATTATTAACTCTTTCATTAAATTTGACAGAAATAGTCCCTACTATTTAGATAATGGCAAATTCGAAGCCTCTTATGATAAAGATGCATACCGGGAAGGCCTTAAATATATGCATAGGCTTTCTGCGGAGGAAGGTCTACTTGACCCAGCTACCTATACCCAGGACAACGATCAGCTAACGCAGCTATTTGATAACGAAGAAGATGCTCTTGTCGGACTTGCAACTGGCGGTGGTACATTCATATGGGCTCCTATGGATGGCGACAGAGTCAAGGAGTATGCACCTCTTGAACCATTAAAGGGACCGGATGGTGTTCAGTTTAGTTGGTGGAATCCATACGAACACTATCACACCAATGAGTGGGTTATTACTAGTGAGTGTGCTAATCCTGAGGTTGCTTTTAGATTCGCAGACTTTATGTATTCACGTGATGTTTCTATGAGAAATCGTCTTGGAGAGCCAGATGTAGACTATATTATTCCTGCTGGCGGCGAAATGGGTGTTGATGGCGAACCAGCCACATATGATCCAGTCCTCCCATGGGGACAGATTAATAGCTCTCGTTGGGAAGAAAAAGGTCCAACTTATAACGATTTTGACAACAATGGCATTAAAGGCGATGACCCTTATGAATTACAGCAGTATCTATGGAATACCACCCAAAATAATTACGCTCCCTATCAACCACCGGTGGAAATGTGCCATAATAGAAACATGTACTATACGCCTGAGGATTCTAGGAGGCTGTCTGAGATAAATACAGACCTTAATAGTTATGTCCAGAACTCTCTAGCTGAATTTGTTACCGGAATCAGGGATCCAAACGATGATAGTCAATGGGAAGCATATTTAAATGAAATTAAAGCATTAGGCTATGAAGAGTATATCTCTATCGTTCAGGCCCGTTACGATTCTGCGGAATAAGGTTTATGTAGGTAAAGTGGATAATTAGTCAGTATATTACCTGAAATTTGTAATATTGATTAATCACTTTAATTGAATGGGGCGCTTTCATCTATGACTCAAGTCACGGATGAAAACGCCCTATTAATATCATTGAGATTTAATTTCAATTTACCCTTGCATTCTAACTATTTATCTACTAAACTACATGTTAAGGACTCACCCTTGAAAAGTTCCACTTCCTAAGTGAAAGGGTATACGTGAAAGTATCGCAGTAATTATGTAGTTTATATACTATTAAATAAAAGCCATGAATAATTCATGTAAAGGTACTGCAGTCGAGATGGTTGGGAAAACTATACAGTGCTTTTCACTTGCGGCGGCCAGGAGGTGTTATTTATATATGTCCCAAGCACATAAAAACATATCTAGGGGCAAGGTGCTTTTTAGTTATTTCGTCACTTATTTAATTATTATTACAGTTCTATTTTTGGTGATTGGAAGTTTTTCGTATTCTAATATTGTCAGGGTTGAGCGTGAAAAGGCAGAGATGAAGATGAGTCAGGCCATAAACAGAGTAGTAGAGATTACGGATGCTAATCTGCGGGAAGTGCTTAATATTCAATCCTCATTTTATACTAATTTAGAAGTATCGCGTCTACGTAAGATGGAGGCTAACTTCGAGGCTAAGGAGTTTCTGCCCTTTTCTGATAGATCCGATACACTATCTAGCTATACATCAACAGGTCAGTTTTTGGATAGACTTACAATGTATTTTCATTATAATGAGCTCTTCATTGCTTCAGATATGATCGAGACTCGACCCGGAATATTCTTTAAGCTAAAATTCCCGAATCAAGAAATTAATTATGAGCAGTGGCGCGAGGAACAGATGCAGGAAAAAAGCGGAGTATTTTTTGTGAGAGAAGATTCTACAGATGGCTATGTAAACCTTTACTACCGATTACCCATAATGGATCCCATAAGGGGAGTTACGGTAATATCTGGGCTTAGAGTAGGGGAATTGATAAACAGTCTTGGATTGACCGACATATATAATGATTCCGTTATCATACTTACAGATACTGAAGGAAATATATTGTATTCAAACCACGAGCTAGCAAGGACGCTGATGCATTTAACGGTGGCAGACCCTGCCGATGGTGCTAATGTGGTATTAGATGACACAAGCTATGAGTGGCGCTCGGAAAAGC
>DASRNC010000295.1:0-2447 GCA_035647595.1 Bacillota bacterium
AAGAAAGGATCTAAAGGGGAGCGACTACCACTCCCCTAAAGACCCCTCTAATAAAGCTCTTTTAAAAATTAAAACTCAAATGGCTGGGTACTTGTAGTTACGATTTGAGCACTTTCAATACCCACAATACCTCCGGCTACAGCAAAGACATTGCCAGCTGCCATAATATCCATTGCTGCCTCTACCTCCGCTGGTGTAAGGTCCTCCCTAGGATCCTCTATAGCAACCCTAAGGCGTCTGCCCTCACCTGTGCTGAAAAACAATTCAAGTACATCCTTCATACTAGTCCACCTCCCTTCCTCTAATCAAGCTAGCTTCCTTAGGCCTCAACTAGCTCCGACTGTTCAATTCTGCGAACTACGATTAGGGTACGAGACTGAAGACCAGCCAATGCCTGGGCTGTATTGTACACACTCTCGTTGTCTGCCTCTGGCTTGATATTGCTGTACGATTTGGTACGTGTTATAGGACGGCCATCTTCGTTGACTCCATAATCCAGCTGTAGCTGCAACCTGGAACTCAAAGGATTTACTTCTAATGCCATAAATGTCACCCCCTTTCCCGGTTACCCGGCCCTGCCTTGCATAGACTTCGGATATCCTTGGGCTAGGGACAAAAAAATGGCCAACCCTACCATAAAGGTGAGTTGACCAATTTTTTCATTTTATTGTTTATAGCTTTTAATTCGATATATTTATCTTAGTTAAAAGGGGTTCACTGGCTTGATAGGTCATAGACAAGAGACTCTATGTAACTAGTCGCTTCTTCTGGCTTTATGAGTTTAATAATGGAGTATTTTCTTGCCAGTCGTTCCATTATCTTTTTCGTATCATCCTCTGACCCCAAATCCAAAAGGATGATGTTCAAAAGCTTGTCTCCATAGTCGTCCATTTTGGCATGTAGTATGAAGTCTCTAACAATACCCTCTATATCTTCCTCACGGTCCTTGGCAGAAACAAGCACTGTGTATATACCCTTTTGCTTTTTCCGCCTGCGTCCAAGGCTCCTCTGGAGGATATATATAAGGTATATTATACCGAAAACAGCAAATACCATCATCGGCATGGCTATGTATGGTTCTATATACATGAGGCTCACCTGCCCTTATACTTTTGCTGTATTATATGCCATGAGCCTGCTTGTAGTGAGTTAAAAACTCTATAAGGTCTATGTGTTTACCTAAAAGCATCCAATTTTAATCCAGTAGCTTGGCCTCTTCTTTAAGTAGCTTGGCCTCTTGTCTAAGTAGTTTGGCCTTGTCAGTCCTCTCCCAAGGAAGGTCAATGTCTGTACGGCCAAAATGGCCGTATGCTGCAGTTTGCCTGTATATGGGCCTTCTTAAGTCTAGGTCCCTAATAATTGCAGCTGGCCGCAGGTCAAAGTTTTTGTTTATAAGGTCCACTATGACCTTGTTGTCAACCTTGTTGGTGGCAAAGGTATCAATATTGACTGATACCGGCCTAGCAAGACCTATGGCATAAGCTAGCCCTATCTCGCACTTGTCCGCCAGGCCTGCAGCTACAACATTTTTAGCTGCATATCTGGCTGCATATGCAGCTGACCTGTCGACCTTTGTTGGGTCCTTGCCGGAGAAGGCGCCACCTCCATGGGGGGCATAGCCTCCGTATGTATCAACGATAATCTTCCTACCTGTGAGGCCAGAATCGCCCTGGGGTCCTCCTACTACAAACCTACCAGTTGGATTTACTAAAAACCTTGTATCCTCATCTATAAGGTCAGCTGAGATAACAGGCCTTATAACCCTTTCAATAATATCCCCTTCAAGGGTCTCTCTATCTACACTAGGGCAGTGCTGGCTGGAAACTACTATAGTATCTACCCTGCTGGGCCTCTTGTTTTCATCATACTCTACCGTCACCTGGGACTTTCCGTCAGGACGTAGGTAGGCTAAAATACCCTCTTTACGAACCTTTGATAATTGCCAGGTTAGCCTATGGGCCAGTGCTATGGGCATGGGCATTAGCTCAGGTGTTTCATTGCATGCATATCCAAACATCATGCCCTGGTCTCCAGCTCCTGTGGACAGATTTTCATCAGCCCCATCACCTGCCCTAGCCTCTAGCGCCTTGTTTACGCCCTGGGCTATATCAAGCGACTGTTCATCGATAGAGGTCATTACTGCACAAGTATCAGCATCAAAGCCATATTTTGCCCTTGTGTAGCCTATATCTCTAATTGTTTGCCTAACAACCTTTGGGATGTCTACATAGCATTCTGTAGTAATCTCCCCCATTACCAATACTAGACCTGTTGTAACAGCTGTTTCACAGGCTACCCTAGCATGGGGATCCACAGACAGTATGGCATCCAATATAGAATCAGATATCTGGTCACATATCTTGTCAGGATGTCCCTCTGTAACGGATTCGGAAGTAAATAGTCTCTTGTTCATTCATAATTCCTCCTATATATACAAACACCAGCCC
>DASRNC010000296.1:0-5811 GCA_035647595.1 Bacillota bacterium
CGCAAGCTACCAAAGAAAATACCATAATGCCAACTAGCATGATGGCTAAAAACTTCTTAAAGATGTTCATTTTAGTCCTCCTCTGTTAGTGTTTTTTTCATAATGTACTAGTGCTTATATGCACCAGCATTCATTATCATAATATTGGTCTAACACAAGTACTTTATTAGCCCTTAACAGCTCCCAACATAATGCCCTTTTCAAAATACCGCTGCATAAAGGGATATACCAAAAGGATCGGTACAATAGTTACCATGGCAACAGTAAGCCTGATAGTTCTCATATTGAGCGCTGCCTCCATTACAGACTGACTTATTGTGCCTCCTCCAGAACCCATAAGCGCTGATAAATTGGATGTGCTGTTTAAATATATATAAAGCCTATACTGGAGCGTATATAGCTCTGGCTTACCTGACATTAGTATCATTGAGTCTGTAAAGCTATTCCAATGTCCAACTGCTCCAAATATGGCAATTGTGGCTAGGATGGGTTTACTCAATGGCCATATTATTTTCCTAAATATTGTGAAATATCCTGCCCCATCTACGAAAGCACTTTCTTCAAGCTCTGCGGGTATTGATTCTATAAAGGTCTTCACTAGTATTATATTAAAGGGTGCCACAATTCCTGGTATTACATAAGCCCAGAAATTATTAGTCAGGCCCAGCATGGACATATTCAAATACCAGGGAATAAGACCAGCATTAAAATACATGGTAATTATCAAAAATCGGTAGATGTACTTCCTACCCCACATATTTTTTTTGGTTACTAGATATCCAACAAATGCTGATGCTGCAACCATGGTTGAAGTACCAAGTACCGTCCTACCGACAGACACCAGCACTGAAGTGCCTAAGTTGCTTACATTTATCAAGGCCTTATAGTTGTTTAAATGAATTCCCACAGGATAAAAGTTTATTTGGCCTGTTCTAACAAGATTGTTATCACTAATTGTGTTGATCAAGAGATAGTAGAATGGAAAAATACAAATCAAGGTAAAGACAATAAAAAAGGTGTAATTTAGTATATTAAATGCAATATCTCCCTTTGACCTTTTAAATCCATGCTTTCTCTTCCTTGATCTTTTCGAGTTTCGCTTGCTTATTACTTGTTTAGCCATATCTTTACCCCCCTTATACAATGGTTTCACCACGCACCCATTTGGAAATCCTGTTGGCTCCAAACAGTAAGGTGACACTAATAACAGATTTAAACATCCCAACTACGGTCGCCAGCGGTATATTGCCTGATCCGCCACTACCAAGTCCCAAGTTATATACATACAAATCTAGGACTTCAATGGTGTCCTTATTGGCAGAGTTATTAAATACAAAATATTGGTCCATCCCATTAGATAAAATACCCGCTATGGATAATAGTAGTAGTACACTAAATGTCGGTATTAGTCCTGGCACCGTTATATTCCACATCTTTCTGAATCGGCCAGCCCCGTCGATAGTAGCAGCTTCATATAGTTGTTGGTCAATACCCGATATGCCAGCAATATAAATAATTGCACTCCAGCCAAGACCCTTCCAAGTGCCCCAGGCCCACATTTTGAGCCATATATTTTCACTGCTCATCAGGTAATTAGTACTACTACTGATTAATCCCATATTGGTAAGCACTGAGTTAACAAAACCCTCAGTTGAAAACAGGGCAAAAGCAAAGGTATATACCAAGACCCAGCTGATGAAGTTTGGGATTGTGGTAAAAGTCTGCACTAGTCTACTTACCCTTGAAGCCCTAAGCTCTGCTAGAAAAATCGCAAATACCATTGGCAACCATGAAGTTGCTATACCTATTCCACTCATTGCAAGTGTATTTTTTAGGACTCTGACTATGTCATGTCTAGTTGCTGGGTTTTTGAATAGGTAGGTAAACCACTTGAATCCAGAAAAATTCTCCATACTTAGACCCAAACCAGGCTTGTAATCAAAAAAAGCGTATCTCCATCCCCAAAGCGGTAAATATGCGAACATAAATGTCAGGATGACAAAGGGTAGAATCATTATTAGTAATTGATACTTGGCTTCTATTTCATAATGATCATCCTCTGTTGGTTTTGGTAACCTTATTGTATTGATTAGCCCAAATACAAAATTAGCTACAAATAGACCTAGAAATATATAAAAGCCTAGAGGAAAATCAGGTTGTACTCTTCCTGGGTTGCTAGTTTGAGAAATCCTATTAAAAGCCGGTAGAATCATTAATAATCCAGGTAATCCTACAGCTGGGCCAGCTAGCATAAGCTTAGCCCCTAGCTTCTTGAGCCGTCTTTCACCTAAGGTCATAAGGCATCCTACAGTAATTATTAATATCCCAAGTACTATAAGGACAGATGAAATATACATTAGTATCAGCGTGCTCTCTTGAACCCAGTCTCTGTTCAATGCTCGTATAAAACCTTCTTTTAAAGACGGATAGGATACTGACATTGTTAACAGGGCTGAATCCTTGCCCACCAAGCTACTAATTCTTATTGGGTTTATTGATGGCAGAACGAGGGCTATTAATATCATAATTGCTAATATGCGTGAAATATTCAGCAACTTATTAGTGTCTTTTGCTTGACCAATTTTTTCCATCTTTTCACTTCCTATCTATATATAATATTTATAATAAAAACGAGATTTAAGATAAAAACGGAATTTAAGATAAACATGCTCAAACATTAAAGATATATGGGCATTTGCTGTCGATTTAGCAACCGCTAACCTTATACTCGCCCCATATCTTCAAGTAGAAGTTGAGGTTTACATAACATATTATATCGTAAAGTAGCCCTTTGGTCAAGTAATCCTATGGATATTTCACAAATCACATAGCTTGCATTTGGTTATATTGTTGGGTAACCCCTTTGCTGGTGAACATAAAAATAAACCTCCAGTCATAAGTAACTAGAGGTTTATAGGTAGTCTTGCTATTAGGTTGTGTGGGTATTCTTATTTAAGTATATCCTTTATATTTCTACAGACTTACTATTGTAGGTGAATCAATGCCCTCTGGAGTAATGGTCATTCCTAGTTCATGTTTTTCATAGGATCCATTTTGAACACTCTCTAGCGCAAAAACATTGCGTAGCAGGATGGAATTCCCTGATTCTTCACCCTTCAAGGTTAGTGTGATAGTCTTGTCATCTCTTTTGGCATTAAGGGAGATATTAGATTCACCCTTGCTGCTAAAGATTGTTGCTGAGGTCTCTTGGCCATCGCTTAATTCAAATACATGGAATACAGCATTCTTAGCAAAATCATATTCAGCCTTATCATCTATTGGTCCTACTGGGATAATAGAATTCGGCTTAACCATTAATGGGAGGCTCATAAAGTCATGCTCTTCATGTATCCAGCCGCCACCTTCTATCTTGTCACCCGTGATGAAATTGGTCCATACTCCCTTTGGCAGGTAGTAGGAAACATCGCCAGCCTCTGAAAAGACTGGCGCTACCAGGATAGAGTCGCCAAGCATATATTGTAGGTCTAGATAGTTGCACCCTGGGTCATCCGGGAATTCTAATACCATGGCCCGCATAGCTGGTATACCTTCATTGGATGCTTCAACAGCCTTGCTGAAAATATAGGGCATAAGCCTACACTTAAGCTTTGTGAAATACCTGAGAACATCAACTGCCTCTTCATCAAATAGCCATGGAACTCTATAGGAGTTGTTGCCATGCAGCCTGCTATGGGTCGACATTAGTCCAAAAGCAACCCAGCGCTTGTAGACATCGGGCGATGCAGTACTTTCAAATCCACTTATGTCGTGACTCCAAAACCCAAATCCGGAAAGACAAAGGGATAGTCCGCCCCTCAAACTCTCAGCCATGGATTCATAACTGGATATACAGTCGCCGCCCCAGTGAACAGGAAACTTTTGAGAACCTGCGGTTCCTGAACGTGCAAACAAAACTGCCTCTCCGCTACCCCGTTCTTGCTCTAGAAGTTCAAATACTACCTTGTTAAAGAGGTAGGAGTAGTAATTATGCATCTTTTTCGGGTCCGAGCCATCATGGTAGACAACATCCAAGGGAATCCTTTCTCCAAAGTCCGTCTTAAAGCTATCAACACCCATATCAAGCAACTCTTTAAGATATCCTGCATACCACTCACAGGCTTGGGGGTTAGTAAAGTCCACGATTCCCATTCCCGGTTGCCATAGGTCCCATTGCCAGACATCCCCATTTGCTTTCTTTAAAAGATAACCCTTTTCCATGCCCTCGTCAAAAAGCCTAGACTTTTGTCCTATATAAGGGTTGATCCAGACACATATCTTTAAGCCTCTTGCCTTAAGCCTAGTCAGCATTGCCTCAGGGTCAGGGAATACTCTTTCATCCCATTCGAAGTTGCACCACTCATATTCCTTCATCCAAAAGCAGTCAAAATGGAATACATGAAGGGGCAAGTCCCGCTCAGCCATCCCATCAATAAAGCTGTTGACAGTTTCCTCATCGTAGCTGGTAGTAAAGGAGGTTGTAAGCCAAAGTCCAAATGACCATGCTGGGGGTAAAGCTGGTTTACCTGTCAGGCTAGTGTAGTTTTTTAGTACAGTCTTTAGGGTGGCCCCTCCTATAATGAAATACTCTAGCTCTTCCCCTGGTACTGAAAACTGTGCTCTTGACACCACCTCTGAAGCTACTTCATAGGAGACGCATTCAGGATGATTTACAAATACACCATAGCCCTTGTTTGTAATATAAAATGGGACATTTTTGTAAGCCTGCTCTGATGATGTGCCCCCATCCTTATTCCAAATATCAACCACCTGGCCATTTTTTACAAATGGAGTAAAGCGTTCTCCCAAACCATAAACACATTCACCCACCTGAAGACCCAGTTGCTCTCTAAAGTAAGGTCCCTCGTCAGTTGTTATATAGGCTAGATTCTTTCTGCTTGTCCCGGTTAATGGTCGGTCTTTATAGTAAAAGTCCATAGACCATTCCTTTTTATTGATTACCGCAGATGTATTGCCACTTTTAAAAGTAACACTGTCTTCACTGTCCTCAATTATGGGATTTACCTTGCTCTTAATTATTTCATAGCTAGGCCCCTTCTTTATTTGGCCCTTATAATGACAGGTCTTAACCCTAATAATATCAGGAGCAGGCGAGCTTATTTCCGCCGTTAATACTGGACCAGCGAGTGTCTGTCCCCTATTAAGAATCTTGGTATGGGGCAGGGTCATAATTAGCTTATCGTCTTCAATTTTCTGGTCTAACACCTCTGCTGGGCTATAAATCTCTACTCCCTCTTTGGTTAGCCATAATCCGTCGGTAAATTTCATGTCCTTAGGTCAGACACCCAATATGTGAATGTCTTGACCCACACCTCCTTTTATGTAGTTATTGGTTGCTATTCTTACACTAAAATTGTTAGCATAGTAAATACTATCTATACTAAATATTAACCTCTAGGCCTTTTTGATTTTGTAAACCTCGCCAGGCTTGCAGTCAAAGACTATTAGCCCATCCCCTAAATCTTGGCCTATAGGCAAATTATCCCGATCTTGAATTACAATGGGGGTTTTAGACCTTAGGGTGCACTTGCCATATACACTGGCATGAAGCAGTCCTGAGCAAATAGATCCATCCTCCCATTTCATATCGACGGTGTAGCCGCCCCGTGCCCTAAGTCCGCTTATTTCACCCTTTGCCCATTCCCTTGGTAGGGCTGGCAATAAATCAATCTCTCCCTTGTGACTTTGTAGCAACATCTCTGCAATACCTGCTGTTGCACCAAAGTTTCCATCTATCTGAAAAGGCGGGTGGGCATCAAACAAGTTGGGGTAGACTGACCTTCTGAGTAATGT
>DASRNC010000297.1:0-2192 GCA_035647595.1 Bacillota bacterium
GCATATCATTATTGGTTTTTCTGATTCTTCTGCTCTACAATTTGCGAATTGCAAGAAAACGGAGAGAGGAATGGTACGAGTACCTAGAAGGGCTCTCCGACAATATTGAGTGGGCCACTAAAAATGCAGTCCTAAGTATACCAATGCCACTGGTGGTAATGGAGGTGGGGGGCAATATCACTTGGTACAACCCCAATTTTGGAGACCTATTTGATGACAAGAAACTTTTGGAGCGCAATATAAGTGATTATATTCCGGAGCTTCAACCAAGGCACTTTGCAGAGGGTAAGGCTGCTGACTTCCATGAGCTGATGATAGGCGCCAGACGTTATAGGGTACTGTGGACCCCTGTCAAGACAGGCACAGGTAATCGCAGGGACAGGGTAATATTCCTAGTATATTTTATGGATATTACTGAGGAATATAAGGCAAGGGCCCTATATGCTGCGAAACGTATTGTAATGGGGCATATATATGTAGACAATTATGACGAGGTTCTGAGTAATACAGATGAGTCAGATAGGCCAGGTGTGTTGGCTGAAATCGAATCAAGGCTGTCCAGGTGGGCAAGTGGACTCAATGCGAGTTTGGTTAAATATGACCGGGAAAAATTTGCCGTAATCATGGAGGAATCAGCCCTAGCTGATGTCTTAGACCACAAGTTTGGCATCCTTGATGATATACGAGAAATAGAGCAGGGTAACAGGATACCGGCCACCTTGAGTATAGGTGTGGGACAGCACGGGGACACGCCGGCAACAGCTAGTGATAGTGCCCAATCTGCGCTGGAGTTGGCCCTTGGCAGGGGTGGAGACCAGGCTGTTGTAAAGCAGGGTACAAAGCTCTACTTTTACGGTGGCAAAAGCAAAAGCGTTGAAAGGCGGACCAAGGTAAAGTCTAGGGTTATTGCAAATGCCCTAAGAGAGTTGATTGAGAATTCCAGTCAAATTATTATTATGAGCCATGCGGCTCCAGATCTGGATTCTATGGGTGCAGCACTAGGATTATATCGCTGTGCAACACACGCTGAGATAAAGGCCAATATAGTTTTAAATAAGAGCAATGCCTCCATTGATATTTTAACAAATAACCTTTTAGAAATAGAAGAATACAAGGATATATTTATTGGTAGTGAAGAGGCTATGAACCTCATTGACAAGCATACACTCCTAATAATTGTGGATACCCACCGTCCCAGCTTTACGGAGGAACCAAAGCTTATAGAGCTTGCAGAGAGGATATTTGTCATAGACCATCATAGGAGAAGTACTGAAATGGTGGAAAATGCAACCCTATCCTATTTAGAACCCTATGCATCTTCTGCTAGTGAACTGGTCACTGAAATAGTGCAGTACTTTGACGAGAAGATTCGAATTGAGCAGGTAGAGGCCGATGCGCTTTTAGCGGGCATAACAATAGATACTAAAAACTTTATCTTTAAAACCGGTGTAAGGACCTACGAGGCAGCCTCCTATCTACGGCGGGCTGGCGCAGATCCAACCTCGGTCAGGCAATTATTCCAGGATGACATGGAGGCATTTGTAGCCAGGTCTCGTACAGTAAAGAAGTCTGAAATGATACAGGATAGTATAGCTATGTCAATATGCGATCCGGACACTAGAAATGCACAGCTTATCGCTGCCCAGGCCGCGGATAGTCTCATTACTATAAAGGGAATAAACGCCTCATTAGTCCTATGCCAAACACCGGATGGGATATTGATAAGCGGAAGATCCTTGGGTAGCATAAACATGCAGCTTATACTAGAAAAGCTCGGCGGTGGTGGCCACCTTACAATGGCAGGGGCACAGCTATCTGATTTATCCATGGATGAAGCCAGGCTCAAGGTCATTGAAGCGGTGGAGGAATATTTAAAGGAGGATGAAGACTGATGAAGGTTATATTGAGTGAGGACGTTAAGGGACAGGGTAAAAAGGGAGATGTAGTAAGGGTAAGTGATGGGTATGCCCGTAATTATCTTTTTCCAAACAAGCTTGCCGTACAGGCAAGTAATCAAAATTTACATCAGGTAAAAGTAAAGAAGGCAGCTGATGAAAAACGAAGAAAAATTGAGCTAGACCAGGCCAAGAAACTTGCAGACCAAATATCCAAGGCGGAGGTAGAGCTTAAAGCAAAAAGCGGTGAGAATGGAAAATTATTTGGATCCGTCACCAGCAAGGATATTGCCGATG
>DASRNC010000298.1:0-2175 GCA_035647595.1 Bacillota bacterium
TTTTAGGATAGTGGAGGATAGTTTATGCAAAAAATAAGCAAGCAATTAGCGCAAGAGTTAAATATCGGTGAAAAACAAGTAGTAAATACTTTAAGATTGTTAGATGAAGGCAGTACGCTCCCATTTATCGCACGGTATAGAAAAGAAGTGACGGGTGGACTTGATGATGCATTATTGAGAGATCTTAGTGAGCGGTTTACATATCTTAAGAATCTTGAAGACCATAAAAAAGATGTATATCGGCTGATAGATGAACAGGAAAATATGACACAAGAGCTGTCCCATAGCATAGACAAGGCGAAAACCATAACTGAATTGGATGATATATACCGTCCTTACCGCCCCAAGCGTAGAACAAGGGCAACTATTGCAACAGAAAAAGGACTTGCTCCTCTTGCAGATGAGATTTGGGCTCAGAAATCAAAAGAAAAGGAGATCACTGTATTAGCAGAGGACTATATAGATTCGGAGCTAGAGGTTAACACAGCCGAGGAAGCAATAGGTCTTGCCCTTGATATAATTGCTGAGAGGATTTCAGATGATGCCCAGATAAGAAAGTTTATAAGGGAATATACATTTAAACGTGGATTGCTTGTGACAAAGGCAGCTGTAGAAAAGGAATCTGTATATCAAATGTATTATGACTACAATGAAGCAATTAACCGCATAGTATCTCATAGGATATTGGCAATCAATAGGGGGGAGGCAGAAAAGTACCTAAAGGTGAGATTGATTCTTGATGAAGAGAATCTACTAAAACAAGCGCTTAGGATGATTTTGATTCCTCAATCCCAGTGTCCGGGGCTTGTAGCAAGAGGATTAAATGATTCTTACAAACGGCTTATTGCGCCATCAATAGAGAGAGAACTTCGTAATCAGTTGACAGAAAAGGCAGAGGAACAGGCTATTAAAGTTTTTGGTCAGAACCTCAGAAATTTACTACTTCAGCCTCCGGTGAGGGGCTTTGTTGTAATGGGGATAGATCCAGGATATCGTACTGGCAACAAGATAGCAGTGGTAGATGAAACCGGCAAGGTGCTAGATACTGCAGTTACTTATATCACCTTGGCCCACCATGATAAGGTGGAGGGTAAGGAGATAATAAAGAGGCTTATTGCCAAACATAAGGTCAAGCTCTTGGCAATAGGAAATGGTACAGGGTCCAAGGAGAGTGAGATGGTTGCAGCTGAGATATGTAGTGAACTTGCTTATGATGTCCAGTATATTATTGTTAATGAAGCAGGTGCATCGGTCTATTCTGCTTCAAAGCTTGGAGGCGAAGAATTTCCCCAGTATGATGTTTCATTAAGAAGTGCTGTCTCCATAGCCAGGCGGCTACAGGACCCCTTGGCGGAGCTCGTTAAGATAGATCCGAAATCTATTGGAGTAGGACAATATCAGCACGATGTAAATCAAAAAAAATTAGCAGGTTCACTGAAAGGTGTAGTAGAATATTGCGTAAACAATGTAGGCATAGACTTAAATACTGCTTCTGCTTCATTACTACAATATGTTTCAGGCATACCTTCTACCATAGCGAAAAATATTGTAGACCATAGAGAGAAGGAAGGCAGGTTTAAAAATAGAAAACAACTGCTTGATGTGAGTAGGCTTGGCCCAAAAACGTTTGAGCAATGTGCAGGCTTTTTAAGAATAGCTGTTGGAAACAATATTTTAGATAATACAGGTGTACATCCAGAGTCCTATGATGTTGTTAGCCGGCTATTCCAAATAAAGGACTGGTCAATGGAAGATATTGGAAAAGAAAGGCTAATGAATTTACTAACTGAAACGGATGAAAGAGGTATAAAACAGCTTGCCCAGGACCTAGAAGTTGGACATCCAACCCTTGCAGACATATTGAAGGAACTACAAAAGCCTGGACGAGATCCCAGGGATGAGCTACCAAAACCCATACTAAGGACGGATGTAATGGAGATTGAGGACCTAAAATCCGGCATGGTATTGACAGGAACAGTCCGAAACGTAATTGATTTTGGGGCCTTTGTTGATATAGGAGTGCACCAGGACGGGCTGGTACATATTTCACAACTGTCCGATAAGTATATACGCCATCCAAGTGATATTGTTCAAGTTGGCGACATAGTCAAGGTAAGGGTGTTGGATTTAGACGTAGAACGCAAGCGTATATCTTTATCTATGAAGGAATTATAA
>DASRNC010000299.1:0-4492 GCA_035647595.1 Bacillota bacterium
TTATAATATTTCAAAATCTCATCATCAAATGTTTCATCAGATTTGTTGAATAATAATGTTATAGCGTAATTGGACTGGTTAAGCTCATCCTTAATACCCTCTAGCATTTTCATGAAATTGTAGTTGGTTACGTTTCGGTCAGTCATGACTCCTACCATCATAGACTTGTTGAGCTTCATTCCCCGTGCCATATAGCTGGGATGGTAGTTTAGTTTTTTGACAGCATCAAGTACAGCCTGTCTAGTTTCTGGCTTTATCTTTATATTCTTGTTCTTATTTAGTACATAGGAAACCGTTGCTTGTGAAACTCCAGCCTCTTTAGCAACATCCTTGCTAGAAACGCGTTTCCTTTTCACATAATCACCTACTTATACGTATAATTCATTATATTTTACACATATATATTAGTTTTGTCAAGAAAAGGATTGGTGGGCATATATGCTGAAAAAGCGGATATAATAAGTATGCGGAAAATCAGAAATACTGAAAGGAGCTATTATATTCCCTATGAAGGATAAAAATAAAGGCAAAACAAAACGTAATAAAAGACATAATCCAGCCTTTGACAATGACCAGCTCGGTGAAAATGAGACTGGCTATTTTAAAGAGGAGTACAAGGCTAAAACAAAAAAGACAAAACATTAAGTGAATAAAGAAGGGCATGCTATAGGTTTATAGCATGCCCTTCTTTATTCTAGTGTATCAACCAAATGGATTTTCATCCTTGTAAGGTATTGTGGATGGTTGGTTGTAGGCTACATCATCTATTCCAAGCATCTTCATGACTGCAAACAATTGCTTGCCTGCCTTTTTGAAAGCAACCCCTGCATGGTGGGGGTATCTTTTTCCAATGAGCACATGTCTATAGAATCTTGCCATCTCATCTATAGCAAATACTCCTATGGAACCAAAGGATTTTGGATCTACATCTATAACACTACCTTCAGCAACATAACTTTTTATCTTGCAATCTGCTGTTCCTTGCAGCCTAAATAGTGTGATATCTCCAGGTCTTATTGTTCCCTCTAGTGTACCCCTTGTGATATCTGGTTCCTTGTTTGGTTCCAAAGACCTATGCATTATACGCTGATAACCCATTGATGCATTCTTTAGGCAACTTTTGGATGTGTTTCCGCAATGGAAGCCCATAAACAAATCATTGAGCTTATATTCTCCAAAAGTCTCTCGATTATCTTCATACATATCTGCCGGTACAGTATTATTTATGTCAAGTAGTGTTGCTGGACCCCTTGTAACAGATGATATGATGTATTCACTCAAGGCTCCATATATATCTACTTCACAGGAAACCGGGATCCCCCTTGCTGCCAAGCGTGAGTTAACATAGCAGGGTACTATTCCAAATTGTGTTTGGAATGCTGGCCAGCACTTATTTGCGAATATTGCATATTTGGAGGCGCCAAGGTGCTCTTCAAACCAGTCCATTAAAGTCAACTCATATTGGGCTAACCTAGGCAAAATTCCAGGATGGTGGTTTCCCTCTCCCAGCTCCTTCTCCATATCACTAACAATAGAGGGGATTCTGCTGTCATCCTTGCGCTCGTTAAAATATGCAAACAAATCTAGCTCTGAATTTTCCATTATCTCTACTCCAAGATCAAACAATGGCTTGATGGGAGCATTACATGCTATAAAATCTTGTGGTCTGGGTCCAAAGCTAAATATCTTAAGACCCTCTAAGCCAAGCATTGCTCTTGCTATATCTTCAAAATCACTTGTCATATCAGCTATCTCATCAGCTGTTCCAACGGGGTATTCAGGTATATATGGATTAAGCCCTCTAAGCGATAGACTATATGAAGCATTTAGCATGCCACAATAGGCATCTCCCCTACTATCAAAAAGATCATCCTGTGTTTCTTCTGTAGCTGCAACAACCATAGCAGGCCCGGCAAATTTTTGTAATAGCATTGTTTCAGGTCCTTCTGGGCCAAAATTTCCAAGGAATAATACAAGCGCGTTTACTCCTGCACCCTTTATTTCATCGAGTGCTGCCAGGACATCCTTTTCATTTTCTACTACTACATTAATTCCTATAATGTCTATTCCTTTGTTTTTACAGGCAGAGAGCACTTTCTTACTTCTTGATTGGCTGAGCTCTATTGGAAAGCAATCTCTGCTAACAGCAACAAGACCCAGCTTTACCTCTGGTATGTTCTTCATCGAAAAACCTCCAACTACTAATATTTTTGGGTATTACCTGTATTCTTCGGCATCCCCGTCTGCTAGTGCCGAATTCTCCTTGATATAGGGTATCAAATCATGGATATTGGTATAAGCAACTGCAACATAAGTATCTGCAGCACCGTAGTATATGGCCATTCTGCCTGTATCGGCATCTACTAGTGAGGCGCAAGGGAAGGCTACATTTGGTACAAAGCCTGTGGTCTCATAGGGCCTCTCTGGTGTAAGGATATAGTCCCTAGTCCTGTACAAAACCTTTGATGGACTATCTAAATCCAGGAGTGCTGCACCCATGCTATAAACAAAGCCATTGCATGTACCCGTAACTCCATGATAGATTACCAGCCATCCTTCACTAGTTTCTATTGGAATAGGTCCTCCTCCTATTTTAACGCTTTGCCACCATCCAGACCCGCCCCTTGTCATGACACGCCTATGTCTACCCCAATATGTTAGGTCTGGGCTTTCACTGATAAATATATCACCAAATGGAGTATGACCTGAATCACTTGGCCTGCTCAGCATCATATACTTGCCGTTTATTTTCCGCGGGAAAAGTATGCCATTACGGTTGAAGGGTATAAAAGGATTTTCAAGACGCGTAAATTCTTTAAAGTCCTTGGTCATACCCAAGCCTAATGAAGCACCACCAAAGTCAGTACACCAGATGATATAGTAGGTGTCTTCTATCTTTACCAGGCGTGGATCATATGCATAATTAGGCATATAGGGGTTGCCTTCTTCATCCTTCCATTGTATTATATCATCGTTAATATCCCACTTTAGGCCATCATGACTCCAACCTAAATGAATTCTTGCTTGACTATCCTTGTGGTCTGCTCTGAATACACCAACAAATTTGTCTTTATAAGGCATTACAGCACTATTGAATATTCTAGCGGTGCTTTTCGTGGGGTTCCAATTTATAATGGGATTGCCACTATGTCTCCAAACTATCCCTTCCTCTTCTATTGGCTTGTCCTGCCAAGGTATGTTACTAAGAGATGATTCCCCGAAAATCTTGATAGAGCTCATTAAGAAAACCTCCTTATTAAATTAAGTTATATATGTCTACATTGTACATTCTATATGAATACATAAGTCAAGTCCATAATCTTGTGTAAAATGTTACAGTACAATTTTAGGACCCTATCAATACATATTTAAATTCAATTAAATATGTATATAGTACTAGTCAGTTTCCTTTATGCTATTCAATTGAATTTCACTATTTTATATGACTTTACTATTTCACAATCAGCAATCTTGGACATATTAGATGAATTTTTTTCTGTTACAGGTTATAATGATTGTATACTAAAAATAAATCCACTGAATATTTGGTGGATAAACTAGGAATGGAGTGATGAAATGGCAGAAAAACAAGCATATCTTGATGAGGGTCTGAGCTTTGAAGAAAGAGCAAAGGACCTAGTATCTAGGATGTCATTGGAGGAAAAAACCTCTCAAATGCTTCATAGCTCTGCTGCTATCCCCAGACTGGGAATACCTTCATACAACTGGTGGGGTGAAGCACTACACGGTGTGGCCAGAGCAGGAGTGGCTACCATGTTTCCACAGGCAATAGCAATGGCTGCAACCTTCTGTGAAGATTTGATATTCAAAACAGCAGATATCATCTCAACTGAAGGCCGCGCCAAGTTTCACGAATTCCAGCGCAAGGGAGATCACGGCATATACAAGGGGCTTACCTTCTGGTCGCCCAACATAAACATATTTAGGGATCCTAGGTGGGGCCGGGGTCACGAAACCTATGGTGAGGATCCATATTTGACTGGCAGATTGGGAGTTTCTTTTATAAAAGGCCTTCAAGGCGACCATCCCAAGTACCTAAAGGCTGCTGCATGCGCAAAGCACTACGCTGTACATAGTGGTCCTGAGAGCGAACGACATGAATTTAACGCAATCTCCAACAAAAAAGATATGTGGGAAACCTATCTCCCTGCATTTAAAGAATGTGTACAAGAAGCAGATGTCGAATCAGTAATGGGCGCATACAATAGGACAAATGATGAACCCTGCTGTGGCAGTAAAACTTTATTGCAAGATATTTTAAGAGACCAATGGGGCTTTAAAGGCCATGTTGTATCAGACTGTTGGGCCATAAAAGATTTCCATGAATTCCACCATGTAACTAGCACAGCACCCGAATCTGTAGCACTAGCATTAAACAATGGCTGCGACCTCAATTGCGGCAATATGTACTACAACCTACTTATTGCTTATGAGGAAGGACTTGTTACAGAAGATGCCGTTGATAAAGCAG
>DASRNC010000300.1:0-3308 GCA_035647595.1 Bacillota bacterium
AAACCCTCTATAGTAATGGATAAGGCTTGGTTAATTGAATACCCATTTAAACATGCTGAAGAACAATGGCATTATAAATGCTTCCAAAGAACTACCGACTATTATGCCCAGGAAGAGAATAAATATATTTGATGTGTAAGGTAGTAGGACCTTTATGTTTTGCTCTCTAGAGTATTTGATCCTTCTTGTTTTGAATTTATTGATTGATGACTCAAGAGCAATAATTCCTATTCCTATATAGGATAGAATGAATAATAATGTTTGTGGTAGGATGCACACTAGTGAAAACACAAGACCACCAAAGCTATAACTACTTATTAGAAAACTGATAGTGAAGCCAATAAAAAAGCTTCGTATACCTATCAATACAAATATAAAAGGAATACCCACAACAAAAAGGCCAGACAACCAAATGAGTATGATTAGTTGTAGGTGTTGCCAAGTAGACAGCAGAAACACCCTGGTATTATTAAGAGCCTGTGGGCCCTCTTCTACAAAGGAATATTTCAAAAAATCATCCAGTGCTGCTTTTTGATATTCATTCATTGCTCCTACTGTAAAGGAGCCTGAGGTTATACCTGTAATTATAGTAAAAATTATGGCGAGGTATAGGACTAGATTTTGTTTTATACTACTTGTAATGCTATCCTTCAAGTGTCTTAACAAGCCTTACAACCCCCTCTACCTCCATATATGCTTGTTCGACTTGAACTTTATAATGAAATGTATGCTTTGAGTAAGTTTTTTATGACCTCTACCCTAGATAAGTCTTCACCATGCATTTTTCCCAAGCCTTAGGATTCTTATAACATACTCAATGTCTTTTTGCATGAGGCACCGATGGTATAGAAAAAATAGGGGTCATCAACAAAGCCTCTACCCATAGTAGTTGTATTGATACAATATGATTCTAATGCAGATTTTATTGCATCACCCTTATATATCGAAAGCCTTGTTTTATATAGGGCCTTTGCTGCCTTAAGCTGCTTTATCATAAAGTCTAGCTTTTTATTGTTAGCATGGGGCAGGGCAATGAATACCGGATGGGTAAGCATTTCACTAATAATGGTTAAGGAATGATGACTTATTCCATAGTGACGAATCCGCTGGTCGGCAAAGCTCACTCGTGGTATAAACACACACCCACCTCCATGTTTTGAGGCGAGATTCATATAAAAAGCTAGCTCTAGGCCAGAAAAACCATATTTAGTCCCGGTTCCTGTAATACCTGGACCCATTGCAATGACAATTATATCGCTGATGCTAGAAGCGGTTTGTAGGGCTGTGTAAAAATTTACACATTCATAATCACCCCCAAAGGCATTGCCGGTAGTAAGCGTAATATCTAGTAGCTTTTTTGTTCTAAGCGATTGAATATTTTTAGAGAAGGACAAAGGGAGGGCTGCATGGTCTGTCATTATATAAGAAATAGTTGTTTTTCGGCTAGAAAATTTCTTCAAATATGCACAAATGGGTGGTAACATGCTATGTAATTCTGCAAAGATTAGTTGTTTATTATTCAAAATGAGCGGTTTATTATAAATCTTTCTATTTTTGCCCTCCTCCTCTACAAAGGGTATTTGGACCTGCATAGGAGTATATCTCAATTTCATACCGTGCCCCTTTGGTAAATAATTAATATTATCATGTGAGATATTGGCAATTACAAAGTGGAAACCACCGGTACCTAATGATAGGGATGCCGCAGTAGTATTTAGGTATACTATATCGCCGGTTGATATTTCGCCTGTCATATGGTTGTAGTTAATAGCCTTTTTGACTGGGTGGTCTATATCTAGTAAGACCTCTGTCTTATCATAGTTCAAGGCTAGAACCTTTTTTACTTCAGCTTTATTTATCTCTATCATTAGTAAATACCTAATCCTTTCTTCCCAACCTATCTAGTCGTCTCAAGGTTGGGATTTTTTCAATGACAACTGACAGAGACCAGTACTCAGTTGTTATATGTAAAACAACCAACAAAAAACCGAGGACTGCTTTGTTTCCCATCGATAGGGTTAGGACAGAATAATAACCACATGTGCCACCAAGCAAGCTGGCCCCAGTATCACCTAGCATATATTCTTCTTCCATTTCACCATTTAAATAGAAAAATAAGCCTATATATACAGGTAGGATAACCCAAGCTTCGCTAAAACCTGATATAAATAGTAGGCAAACAGTAAATAAAAAATATGCTTTTGCTGCCCTTCCCGGCCTTAAGTCAAGTAGGTTTATAAAATTCACCGATAGTGAAAATATTAAGATATCCATGAAAAATCCAAAAATACTGGAATAGTTAAAGTAGGCGACCACAGCACCTATAACTAGGCCTGCAATAGCCTTTAAAATCCCTGTTGAAAACTCACCCTTTGTCAAGCCCTTTAGGTGGCCCATCAAACCTTTCGTAGATGATACTCCTAAAAGGTCATCTATTAGTCCGGTTAAGCTAAGTATGACTACAACGAATATAAATAATATGTATGAAGTATTGTTTTCAAACAAGACCATAATTGCTGTAGCGACTATACACGGTACAAGTAAGACTATACCAGCCCCATTGACTATTGCTTTCCCCTTATAGTTTTCAACTAGAAGGTTTTTGCTTTTGAGTAACTTGATCATGTGGTCTTTCAGGGTAAGATATGTTACCAATGCTAGGGATAATGATAGCAAATAAATTGACAAGCTCTCCATTGTTTGTCCTCCGGATATATTACTGTGTATTAAAAATAAGCATCTGAGACAGCTTTGAAATAAATACCTTTAAAATATCCTTAAACTGCTTGCCCCTATGTACAAAACCTTTAAAATCTCTGGTGCTTGTGCGATGTACCATATCTACTTCAACCTCTGCTATGCGTAAATCACTTTTTATTAGGTCTACCATCATACCAAATTCTATGCCAAACCTTTGGTACTTAAAGGAGTCCGGTGATAAGAGGCTACGCTTAAAGGCACGTTGACCTGAGAGTACAGTTTTGTACGACTTGCCCGTTAGGAACCTAAGACCCCAAGTCGAAAGCTTCTTCACAAGTCCAAAGCCACCTTTGCCTGGGGTGGGACTGAATATTGCAATCGTAACATCAGCCTTGTCATAGCAAATAGGTTCAATTAGCTTTATCGAGTCCTCTGCGCTACTCCCAAGGTCGGCATCTAGGAAAACAATTATGGAGCTTGTTGAAAGCTCATAACCTTTTTTCATAGCGTATGCCTTTCCCTGGTTTGATTCTAGGCGCAATATTTCCGCACCAAGCGACCTGACAACAATTGATGTCTTATCATTGGAACCGTCATCAACAACAAGT
>DASRNC010000301.1:0-9106 GCA_035647595.1 Bacillota bacterium
GATAAAATAGTCCTTACTTTCCATCAGGCAAAAGAATTGACTATAGCTTAGCTCACCTTTAGACTTTAATTCCTCATTCTCCATTACAAGTCTATCATCATAAAATTTTAAGCTGTTAATACTATCAAAGGTGCCTGTTTGATCTGTCTTTATTCGCTTTGCCTTTTTCATCTCGACCTTTAATACGATAATGACAATTGCCAGTAGAAAAAATAGGGCCCAGCCTATAATAAATTTTACCCAGTTAAAGGGCTGACTATCTAGGCTGATTATCAAGCTGCCAGCCAATGCTATTAGGCCTATGACTGGAAATATGGCCTTGTTTTTCTTAAATGTCGCAAGGTATAAAAATCTCTTGTAGTCTTCCTTTGTCATAGTGGTCTTAATTAAGAATTTAATGTCTCCCATCTTTATCCCCCTGGCTAGTTAACAATTTCCTGCTTAAACATTTTACTAAGCCTCGCTATGCAGGTCTCTATGAGCTAATAATTTTCCTAAAGCTGTTTAATTGTTATTAATCTACAATAATTATAGCACCTATATTTTAGTGTTCAATATTTATACTGGATAAACTGTTAAACAAGTCTACTATTTAATATAGAGCCTACTTTCCTTTGGCCATTTATAGCTTATAAGCATTGCCTAGTCCCTAGATGGCAGGATTTATCAATACAATGTAGAATGTTTAAAGATGGTTATACTAAAACTAGCTAACATACTCTGTAAGAAGGAAAGGAGCAATTTTAATGTCATTTAAAACTGGAGAGCTTTATCATGGCTTTCGATTGAATGAAGAAAAAGATATACCGGAGATAAAAGCTACTGCAAAGCTTTTTGAACATGAAAAAAGTGGCGCTAGACTATTTTACTTGGATTGTGAGGATGATAACAAGGTGTTTTACATAGGCTTTAGGACACCACCAGAGGATGATACGGGTCTTCCCCATATCCTGGAGCACTCGGTCCTTTGCGGCTCTAGAAAGTTTCCTACAAAGGAGCCCTTTGTTGACCTTGCCAAGGGTTCGCTAAATACATTTTTAAATGCAATGACCTATCCTGACAAGACCATATATCCTATTGCTAGCCGAAATGATAAGGACTTTGTAAATCTTATGGATGTCTATCTTGACGCTGTCCTATATCCTAGGATTTATGAAGAGCCACAAATCCTAATGCAGGAGGGTTGGCACTATGAGCTTGAGGACAAGTCAGAGCCTCTGACCTACAAGGGGGTTGTCTACAATGAGATGAAGGGGGCCTTTTCATCGCCAGAGCAGGTACTACTGAGAAAAATGCAGGAGTCCCTCTATCCTGATACCCCCTATGCTAATGAGTCAGGCGGCGATCCAGACTTTATACCAGACCTGACCCAGGAGCAGTTTTTAGACTTTCATAAAAAATACTATCATCCTTCTAACTCCTATATCTTCCTTTATGGAAACGGTGACATAGACGCTCACCTCAGCTTTATAAACGACTACCTAAAGGATTTTGATAGACTAGACATAGATTCTTTAATCCCGGATCAAAAGCCCTTTGACCAAATGAGGCGGCTAGAGGTTGAATATCCTGTTTCAGAACATGAGGGTACAATGGACAAGACATACCTGAGTCTAAACTTTTCAGTTGGTAAGTCAACAGACCCCTTTATGTATTTGGCAATGGATATCCTATCATATATACTGCTAGAGAGCCCCGCTGCACCCCTTAAAAAGGCTCTTTTAGATGCTAAGATCGGAAAGGATATATTCGGTCACCATTCAAGCTATATAAAGCAGCCTTCCTTTAGCATTGTAGCAAAGGATGCCAATGAAGAGGACGAGCCGGCCTTTATAGTAGTAATAAAAAATACCCTAAAAGACCTAGTTGACAAGGGCATAGACAAACGCCTGGTCGAGGCAGGCATAAACAACAGGGAATTTAGACTCAGAGAGGCCGACTTTGGTGGCAGGCCTAAAGGTTTAATCTATGGTATCAAGTGTCTTGATAGCTGGCTCTATGACCAGGATCCAACCATGCACCTTTATTTTGAGGATACCTTGGCCCAGATTAAGAAAGGACTAGACGAGCCCCTTTTTGAAAACCTAATTGAAAAATATTTACTAAATAATAGCCACTCTAGCATACTCATTGCAAGGCCGAAGGTTGGCCTAGCAGAGGAAAGAGAAAGGGAGATCCAGGCAGAACTACAAAGCTACAAGGACCAGCTTTCAGATGAAGAGCTAGAAGAGATTATTAAAAATACAAAGGAATTAAAGCTAAAGCAGGCAATGCCCGACTCTCCTGAAGACAAGGCTAAGATACCCATGGTAGCCCTTTCCGATATTGATAAAAAGGCTGAAGTATTGCCCCTTGAGGAAACTATGGCAAGTGGTATCAAGGTACTTAATCACCCAATAAACACAAATGGTATAGCCTACCTAAACCTATGGTTTGATACAGGCTGTGTACCTGAGGAACTTTTACCCTACTCTGCCCTACTGACCAATGTCCTTGGCAAGATTGCTACCAAAAACTATGGCTATGAGGACCTATCCAATGAAATAAACATCCAAACAGGTGGTATTGCCTATAGTAATCAGGCCCTAGCCCTAATAAATAGTGATACCGAGTTTGCAGGCAAGTTAGCTATAAAGTCCAAGGCCCTAGTGGAAAAGTTACCAGACCTTATCAGGCTATTGAATGAAATAATAAATGAGACTGTATATACCGATAGCAAGAGACTAAAGGAAATTATCCAAGAGGCCAGGTCCCGTATGGAGATGGGTATCACCCAGTCTGGTCATATAATCGCCTACTACAGGCTAAGTTCATATATACTACCGTCAGGTAAGTATGATGATATAACAAGTGGCTTATCCTTTTATCATTTCCTAAACGGGCTTGAAAAGAACTTTGAGTCCAAAAAGGATGAAATAGCCGAGAACTTAGCCAGGGCAGCCTCCTATATCTTTACTAAAAATAACCTGGTCGCAGGTATTACCATTACAGAAAAAGACTATCCCAAATTCGCCAGCGAATTTGAAGGCCTAGTAACAAAGCTTAGCGACAAGGACCATCCTATTGTGCCCTTTAACTTTAAGCCCCATAAGGGCAATGAAGGCCTTATGACCCCTGGCAAGGTACAGTATGTGGCCAAGGGCTATAACTATATAAAATTAGGCTACAAATACAAGGGTGCCATGACAGTCCTAAATACCATCGCTGGCCTAGACTATTTGTGGAACCGAATTAGGGTCCAGGGTGGGGCCTATGGAGCCTTTGCACGATTTTCAATGAGCGGTGCCGCCATCCTATTATCCTATAGGGATCCAAACCTAAAGGAGACCCTAAATACCTACGATGGCTTTGCCGAGTACCTGGCTAACTTTGATGCTGATGAACAAGAAATGACCAGATATATTATTGGAACAATCAGCAACCTTGACTACCCCTTAACACCTAAAATGAAGGGTGAAAGGTCTGAGATTCATTACTTTACAGGTATTAGCCAAGAAGATAGGCAAAGGGAAAGGGAAGAGGTGCTCAAAACAGGTGTAGAGGATATAAGGGCCCTTAGCCAGATGATTGGCGATGTTATGAAAAATGACCATATCTGTGTACTAGGTAGCGAAGGAAAGATAAAGGCTGAAAAGGACCTATTCAAAGAGCTTGTAAATGTCTTTAGCTAAGTAAACATCTTTGAGCCTCATAACCTGCAAAAACAGGCTGTGGGGCTTTTCTTTTTGTAAAATTTAAAGCCCCTCTTGTAATTGAGGGGCTTACTTTTCTAACTTGCATATAAGGAGATATACACTACTAGATAGGCCTAGATAATATCTTTTGCAAGCTTTAGCCATTCTTTGGCGATCAGGGCATGGCCTGCATTAGTAGGATGTACTCCGTCTTGAGCCCAAAAATCAGGCTTTTTGTATACTGACACATGACTAAATATCCCATCTAAGGGCAATAGATGAGCATTAAACTCCCTTGCTAGCTCACGGACTACATTTATTTTAGGATCAAGGTCCTCCCTCCACCTTTTCCTATCCTCTGGGACTGGTAGGACAAAGGGCTCACAAAGGATAATCTCAGCCTCAGTCTTCTCCCTTACTTGCTGCAAAATATATCTATAGTCCTCTTCAAATTTTTGAACTGAAGTTGGATCATTTCTATCATATCTGCGCCAGCAATCATTTATCCCAATTAGTATAGAAACTAGTGAGGGTTTAAGATCAATACAATCCTTTTCCCATCTTTTCTTTAGATCTCTTACCCTATCGCCACCAATACCCCTATTTAAGAACATTACATCCTTTGCTGGGTAGTTTGCAAAAAACTGAGCTGCTGCCATCATTGCATAGCCATATCCTAGGTGGGAACCGTCCTTTCTGTCTCTACCTACATCGGTAATACTGTCTCCTTGAAATAGTACGATTTTTTCTTGTCCTGTTTTCACTATTGTCAACGCTCCCTTGTTTAAATCTATAATTACTATTTCGATTTAAATTCTATTTATCCTTTAATAGCTAGCAAGTGAAACAAAAGAGCATTACTCTTATTTACTTTATCTGGGCATTTCCTTTGTAAACCTAAAGAGGTCATCTGCTATATCATAGGTTTGGCTATCACTTCCAATATTGACCTTAACACTCCGCTTGCCAGTATTGGACCACATGGCACTTGGTGAATCTGCTAGCTCTAGCATATAATTATCAACAAAGGGACCTTCTTTAGCTGCCCTTAGCTTTATAGTTATCCTGTATTCTCCAGGGCCTTCTATTTGAAAGCTAGCAATATCAAGGCGGGTCTGGTCAGAGATATCAAGTTCACTAGTTAGTATGTATAACCTGTCACTTTGATCTGAATTAAGGTATAGGCTTAAGTCTTTTAGGTAGTCTTCCATCGAGTCTTCAGCCATTTGTAGCTTTTGCTTAAGTATTGCCCCTAGGGTCATGGTTTTAGATGCTATATCCTTGTTTTCTACCTCTAGCTTTACATCTTTTGATCCATCTAAAACAGCAAACCATTTTTCTATAGCAGTTTGTGATTCTATGAAAAAGTCATAATGACAAGTTCCTTCTTCTTTGTCCTCATGCCATGATGAAACAAGTACTGGAAAATCCTTTTTGCTAAATATCATCCATAGGTCACTGCTAGCCCCTGCGACTGAAAAGCTAGGATTGTCAGGGTCGCCAGCCTTTATTTCTGTTATATCAAATATCTTAAAGCTAGTATCAAGGTCTATATCATATGCTCTACTATCAAGAGAAGCTAGTAGGAGCTCATAGCTATTGTCTGGCTGCTTGTCTAGCTTTAAATGATCTGGCATAAAGTAGACCGATTGCTTGTTAACCTTATTGCTACTTACCAAGGGACGATCTACATAAGCCATAGGATGGATAGAACTTTTATAATCTATAGCTAGATCATCTATTAGTATTTTAGGTGGCACTGGATTGTTTATATGATCATATGGGAGCACAAAGTCTGTAGGTCCATTTGTTTTGACCCTATACTCCATAACAAGGTCATAGCCCTCCTTATCATGTGTGACTTTTACCTGTTCAGAAAGGAGTTCTGTTTTCCCTGCCTCTAAAGGGGAAAGACCAAACACAGTTACAGGTCCATACGGTGGAGGCGGCTCTCCTAGTGTCCTATTACCTTTTAAAAACCCAGGCAAAATAATTACAAGGAGAATAACTGTTACAACAACTATTGCTGTGCACAAATATATGGTTTTTTTATTAGCAAAAACACTTCCTTTGCCTTTAACTTGGAACAGTTTGCTTTCTTTTTTTTCGCTCATAAAAAGCACTCCTTTATTAAAATTCTGCCTGCATAAAGCTTTCTTTATGTTGTATTTTTCTATCATTCATTGAATGACGCCGTTGGTTGCACTACAGGTTACAGGGCGTCAGAACACCACCGGTAAGATTAAACGTTCTGTCACATTGTCTTGCAACATCCAAATCGTGGGTAACTATCACCACGGTTTTTTTGAAATCGTCGACTAATTCGCGCAGGCACTTCATTACAATCGTTGAATTATCCTTGTCCAGCGAACCGGTCGGTTCATCGGCCAGTATGATTTTCTGATCGCAAACCATGCTACGAATGATTGCTATTCGTTGTCTCTCGCCACCGGAAAGCTTCTTAACCGTACTTTTCAGTTTATCGGAAACCTGCAGTTTTTCAGCCATGCTATAGATTAGCTTCCGATACTCTGATGAACTCTTTTTATGCTTGCTATATAATGTTGGAACAAGAATGTTTTGCATGGCAGTGTCTTCTTCGATCAAAGCGAAGTCCTGCACAATATAGCCGAAATACTGATTGCGCATCCGGCAGCGCATAGTATCATTCATCCCGCTGGCTTTTTGCCCTTCCACGTATACTTCACCGGAATCGGGAGAGATAACGATTCCCATTAGATTCAAAAGGGTGGTTTTTCCGCTCCCTGAAGGGCCGATGATTGCAATCATTTCTCCCTGATGAATGTCGAGAGAAACATCATTGACGGCATGCACTGTATAACTGTGATCCTTAAAACTTTTGCTGACATTTTGAACGGATAACAATTCCATTAGTAATCTCTCCTTAGATTTTGTAAGTTGTTCATCGTACCAATTCTCTTGCTTGCATACATAGCGGCAAATAAGCACAAACCGGCAACAAGAGCAATACCCAGCGGCAAAACGTACCACAGGGTCATTTCGTTTCTAAACAGCACAAATACTATCCCGACGATAGGGAGCATATTTAGAGCAAGAACAAAGCCGCCCACTCTTTTCTGAATTGTGCGAATTGGTGCACCGTAAAGATGATGTACTGTGTAATCTGCAATATGTGTTTCAATAACGCGAATAATATTGCAAATCAAAAGGATCAGCAACAGAACACCTGACAGGATATAAAACCAAATATACAGCCGGTGTGCTCGAATAGAAGCCGATGTTGTAACCTGAGTAAAATCCTTTGTAGAGATCCCTGTATATAACGTTCCTGATTGTTCGTAGAAGATTCTTTGAAGCTGATCGACTTCCTTGTCGGACGGATCTACAAGCACCATTCGCCCAAATACTTCACTGCTCAATCCCCACCACGGGAACATCCCGTTTACGGTTTGGAAGTCCCTCGTGCAAAGGATTAAAGTGTTCGACAGCATAAGGTCGTCAGAATCAATAAAATGCAGCGGGTGGAACAGACTGTATTTTGACCCGGCACTATCTACAATTCTCAGGTTTTGACCCGAAATCAAGAACTCCTTGCCTACATCCTCTTTATGCGCTTCGGGGACAAATAGAGCCATGCTTCCATCATAGTGCAACCCTGACAGGTCACTGTATTTTCCAAACAGGATCAGTATTTGCTCGTATTTAGAATCAACATATCCATCATTCCCTACAAACACAAAGCTACCTGCATTTCCTTCTTTGGACAAATTGCGCTGCAAATAGTCCATAATATCAACAGGGTCTTGTTTCGACTCATTCGATAGTACAGTAGCTTCCCGATTCGCTTCCATCTGCACCGTCTTCAATTGAAACATGATTACGTTCTGATCAACAAAAGATCGAATTGCTGCAGATTGTCTTTGTACCGAGGAGAAGCTTACAGAAAGATACAGTATTGCCATAGCAATCATGGTTGCGACAACGGCATAAAAGAATGCCCATGACCACTCTTTCCGGAGATCCCTAAGTATTTGTTTTATTACCATATCAGTAACGCCCCTCCTTCCCACTGTACTTCTGTTTCCAACTGAAAAAGCTTATTGTTTGAATCACACAAACAAAGATAGCGTTAAAGATTCCGGCAAACACCGCGACATTCAAATACGCCGCTCTGTGTATTAAGTAAAGCTGCGTTCGCCCAAGGAAATATCCGAAAATCGTACCCAATATGGCGATGCCAACCAGACGAAGAAGCAATTTCACAAACATCGATAAATAAGTTGCCCCATACAAATGGTGTACGGTCATGTGGCGGTTGCTTTCACGATACATCATGGAAACTGCGAACACCGCGCAAAAGACAAGTCCTAAAAATGCAAATAGCATAGAGCGCGAAACAAAATCATCGAGGAACATTTTCTTGGTAACGTCGAAAATATTTGATCCGCTGTCGCTGTATGTTTGAAACTGCACACTCCGGCCGGTTTTCTCTACAATATCAGTCAGTTTACCGAGAGCATTTTCGTTGGTAACATCTGTGAATAGCATTCCCTGCATATCGGTAATATCGGAAAGCGGAAAATAAAAGAATGCATCACCTTGAAAGGTTGGAACATTGTTGCTTTCAAATTCGCCGACAATTTGATAGTTGTATGCTCGCGGAAACAGCACATCTCCCTCTATATAAGGGCTTAGATTTCCATTATTCTTTGTGACGATAGCTGTTTTCGCTTCGGTTCCATCAAAAGGGACATGCAATGTTTTTTCAAACCAGTCAGAGTAGTCTACGGCAGCAATTCCAGCAGCGGAAAAACCTTTGTAAAAAATTATTGCATTATTTTCTTCCGCCCAATTAACTAAGTCCTCTCTCAACGTTCCAAGCCCTGAGATGGCTTGCATACCTGGTTCACTCTGATAGTCAAATATGGTAAAACCGGTAAAGTCATCCGACGCGGAATCATAGTGCAAATTATAAACCATAAAGAAGAATAGAGTTGTTAGCATAAACACAAATATAAGTGCAGCGAAAGAAAGCAGCTCACCTTTTCTTTTTCCCATTATGATCCCCCGTTTCTAACTCTTATGCACCCCACAGGGCTTACATCGGTTGCTTAGTCCTTGTCAGAACACTATTCGGTAACAGGTGGAACATTTACAGGCCAGATGCCGGAGCCATGGGGTACCCAATCGAATCCGTATCTAAACTGTGTTTTGCGCAGATTGGGAATGATGGAGTCTGTTTAGGTATAGCTTCGACTCAGGATATGGATTGGCAACTCCTTTTTAGACAAAATTACTCCGAACAAGAAATTACTTTTACTACAGTTCTTATCCTGCTAACTTAAGTGTGCTTAACTCCTTATATTCAACTGGTGTTAAATAACCTAAAGAACCATGAATTCTTAGATTATTATACCAATAAATATACTCTGCTAATTCTAACTGCAACT
>DASRNC010000302.1:0-5859 GCA_035647595.1 Bacillota bacterium
GTAAAGACGTGTCCTATATGTAATGGGGCAGGTGAGGTACAAGAAGCGCAGAATACCGCCTTTGGACGGTTTGTCAATGTGCGAGCCTGTGACAGGTGCAATGGGGAAGGAAATATTATAAAAGATCCATGCCCTAAATGTCGCGGAAGAAAGAAGATTAGAAGGGCTAGAAAGATTAGTGTAACAATACCAGCAGGCATTGATAATGGCCAGGCCATAACCCTCAGAGGCGAAGGTGAGCCGGGAGAAAGAGGAGGCCCGACTGGTGATTTATATGTATATATTAGTGTAAGCCCCCATAAGCTATTTAAACGAAATGGCTACAATTTACACTGCGAAATGCCCATTACCTTTGGACAGGCAACGCTTGGTGCTGAAATTGAAGTTCCTACGTTGGAGGGTCGTGTAAAATACAATATACCTGAGGGCACTCAGACAGGTACTGTATTCCGCATGCGCAATCAAGGCATACAGCACCTGCGTGGCAATAACAAAGGGGACTTATATGTAAAAGTTAACCTTGATACACCCAAGCGCCTAAATGAGGAGCAAAAGGCCCTACTAAAACAATTTGAAGAGATGACCCAAGATAGCAACCATCAAAGAAGAAGCTTTTTTGATAAAATGAAGGATGTATTTGGCGCATAGAGTAAGGACGTCACCTAAAAGATATTACCATCTGATAGACTGGATCGGTTAATGGGAGGTAATGGTTTGGACTGGATAGAGATAAGCATCAAAACAAGTCAGGAGGGTGCTGACATCGCGACCCAGGTCTTTTATGAGGTAGGCGTTACAGGACTTGTAATAGAGGATCCTGGCGAGCTGAGCAAGGTCACCAGTGATGCTGCCCCTTGGGATTATATCGATGAATCAGCCTTAGGAGGCATAGATGGTCAAGTGCTTATAAAGGCATATATTAGGAATGATGCCTCACTTGGAGAAAAGCTTAGCCTAATTGAAGAGAAAATCAAATGGTTAAAGGGCCAAGACTTTGGCATAGACTTGGGCTCTCTTGCTATTGAAATGGTAAATGTCAAGGAAGAGGACTGGTCCAGTAGCTGGAAGAAGTATTACAAGCCCATAAGGGTTAGTGATAGGATAGTGATCAAACCCAGCTGGGAAAGCTATACGCAAAGAGAGGGAGAGCAAGTATTGAGCCTTGATCCCGGGATGGCTTTTGGCACAGGTAGCCATGAGACGACAATGCTTTGCTTACAAGCCATTGATAAGAATATTAGGCCGGGCTCTAAGATAATAGATCTTGGATGTGGTACGGGAGTATTATCCATAGCATCGCTTTTGCTGGGTGCAAAATCCGTTACGGCGATCGACCATGATAGCAAGGCAGTCGAGGTGGCCAAGGAAAACGCAAGCCTCAATCGGGTGGAGGATAGGATGAGTATTATCCATGGTGATTTACTCGATAAGGTGGAGGGCAGGTACGATATTGTAGTTGCCAACATAATTGCTGATGTAATAATCAATTTGACAGGATACATCACTGACTATATGGAGCCTGATGGCCTATTTATATCATCTGGCATTATTCTTGACAGGTTGCTAGAGACCATCAGTGCTATTGAAAATGCAGGCCTTGAGATCATACAAAGGAAAGAAATCGGCGAGTGGGCAATGGTGGTGGCTAGATATAATGGCTAGGTTCTTTATCAACCAACCCTTTGAAGTCGGCCAAACCGTCAGAATAAAGGGTGAGGACTCATACCATATACAAAGGGTATTGCGCCTAAAAGCAAATGATAGAGTGACCCTATGCGATGGTATGGGCTTTGACTACAAAGCAAGCATCGTAAGCCTTGGCAGCGACTATACAATATGTGAAATACTAGAAAAGAAAGCATCCCAGGGCGAGCCAGAGACCAAGGTGACACTTTATCAGGCCCTGCCAAAGGCTTCTAAAATGGACCTGATAATCCAAAAAACTGTGGAGCTTGGGGTCCATAGTATAATACCCATTATAACTGATAGGGTAGTAGTTAGGCTGGCTAAAGATAAGGACGTGTTGAAAAAACAAGCAAGGTGGCAAAGGATATCAGAGGCAGCTGCAAAGCAAAGCGGAAGGGGCATAACACCTACAATTCATAGGCCAATGACCTACAGCCAGGCGATAATGGATCCTGGAAAGTCACTCAAGCTAGTCCTCTGGGAAGGCGAGCGGGATAGGGGCCTACGCAGTATACTTGACAAACACCAAGATGGAAATAATATTGCAGTTTTAATAGGTCCCGAGGGTGGCCTTACTCAAGGGGAGGTTTCCTTAGCTGGTGGCAAGGGTTGGATACCAGTATCTCTGGGGCCGCGTATTCTTAGAACGGAAACATCAAGCCTGTCGGTCCTGTCGGCAATCATGTACCGGATGGAGGAAATGGAATGGAAGTAGCACCCTTGAAAAGGGTGGCATTTTATACCCTGGGATGCAAGACAAATCAGTATGATACAGAAGCAATGCAGGAGCAATTTCAAAATGAAAATTACGCAATAGTGGATTTCCGGGAAATTGCAGATTTTTATATAGTAAATACATGTACAGTTACAAGCCTAAGCGATAAAAAGTCAAGACAAATGATTAGGAGGGCTCATAGAAACAACCCAGAAGCCATAATAGCGGTGGTAGGTTGCTATGCGCAACGTGCAGCCCAAGACCTACTTGATATACCAGGTGTGAGTGTTGTGCTAGGCACAAACGACCGAATGCGGATAGTTGAGCATGTTGAGAAGTCTTTTAGAGAAAAAGTTCCTGTCAATGCTGTTGGAGATATTATGAAGGTCAAGGATTTTGAGGAGACACCCATAGGCTTCCATGAGGGTAAAACTCGTGCTGTACTCAAGATCCAGGAGGGCTGTAGCCAGTATTGCTCCTACTGCATTATCCCCTATGCTAGAGGGCCTATTAGGAGCAGGATGCCTGGGGATGTTTTAGCAGAGGTGGAGAGGCTGACTCAAAACGGCTTTAAGGAAATTGTGTTGACTGGTATCCACATAGCCTCTTATGGCAAGGATTTACAGGGTAGAGTCAATCTAAAGGACCTATTGAAAGAAATCCATGGCATAGAGGGGCTTGAGCGTATAAGGCTGGGGTCCCTTGAACCAACATTATTGACTAAAGAATTTGTATCGTCAACAAGGGGTATGCCCAAGCTGTGCAGACACTATCATATTTCACTGCAGAGCGGCTGCAATGCGACCCTACAACGAATGAATCGCAAATACACTACAGACCAGTATAGGCAGATAGTTGACAGGCTGAGAGAGGCTATTCCCGATGTAGCTATTACAACTGATATTATGTCTGGCTTCCCTGGTGAGACAAGGGAGGAGTTTGAGACTACACTATCCTTTGTTAGGGCTATGGACTTTAGTAGGATTCATGTATTCAAGTATTCGCCCAGACAGGGTACACCCGCTGCAGACTTTGCCAACCAGATACCAGAACAAGTAAAGGAAGACCGTAGCCGCCAGCTTATTGAGCTCGGTCATAGGATGGAGAAATCATATCTAGAGCATTTTATAGGCAAGACCGAGAATGTTCTTATCGAAAAGATGAGTCTCGATAAGGAAGGATATTGTGAGGGGTATACAGACCATTACATAAGGGTCTTGACGCCCAGTGATGGTGCTATAGTAAACAGCCTTCTGCCAGTAAACCTAAAATCGATAAGTGGTAACTATATACGGGGAAGTGTAGCTAGGTCATAAAATGTGGGTAAATATTAAGGAGGAAGTTTTATAATGGATGATTGTTTGTTTTGTAGAATCGTAAATCGTGAAATTCCATCGAGGATAGCTTATGAGGATGATTTGGTTTTGGGTTTTTATGATATTGAGCCTAGGGCTCCTGTGCATGTACTACTAATACCCAAGGTCCATATTGCTTCCTTTAATGACCTCGGCAGTGACCATAAGGACCTAATGGGTTATCTGACTGGACTTATACCGGTAGTGGCTGACAAGCTCGGAATAAAGGAATCTGGCTACAGGGTGATTGTCAACTGCGGTAAGGATTCGGGGCAAGAGGTAGACCACCTCCACTATCATATACTAGGCGGAAGGGCCATGGAAAACAGCTTTGGATGACGGTTTAAATAAGAAAGTAGTTGACATGTTAAAAACTAGAGGAGTATAATATATAGTAGGTTTCTATTTGTTCCCATAGTTTCACGTCTTTATGAAAGGCAATTGTGATAGCGGAGGGAGGGAAGGCAAATGTCCGAGATTAAAGTAGGAGACAATGAATCATTAGAAAGTGCTTTAAGGCGGTTTAAGAAAAAATGCTCAAGATCTGGAGTGTTGGCTGAAGCGCGCAAAAGGGAGCGCTATGAAAAACCCAGTGTAAAGCGAAAGAAGAAATCAGAGGCTGCTCGTAAGAATGCTCGTAAGAGAAAATACTAGGAATTGTTTAAAGGATGAAAAGATACAGCTAAACGATGAGGACATCATCGGAGTTGTTGCAGAGGAATTCAAACAGCGCAGGGATCCAAGCCTGATTTTGAAAGGGGCGGACGCCCTGACCTGGTAGAAAAGCTTCAACGCGAGATTGAGATATTAATGAATTACCTTCCTCAACAGTTTTCAGAAAGTGAAGTGGAGCCATCGTAACATAGACCATTTCTGAAATTTAAGCTACCAGCATGAAGGATATGGGACAAGTGTTGGAAGCCTTAATGCCAAAGCTTACTGGAAAAGCTGATGGTAAATTGATAAATAAGCTGGTAAAAAAGCATCTTGTATAGAATAAAGGCCCGTTATAAGACGGGCTTTTATTATGCATAAAATACATATAGAGATAGTGCAATTAAACATGAAATCTCCCATAAAGTATTATATAATGCAAATAAGGTTTACATAATATTTACGGGGGGTCCAAGATGGGATATCGGTGTTTGCGCATATTTTTCTTGTTTAGCATGATATTCTTGTGTGTAACTATATTAAAAGCTGACACAGGAGCAGAGAAGGGGGCAAGCCCTATATCAAGTGCCATATTTGCTAGCATGAGTTACCAAGAAAGAGCCCCAGTGGAAGTGGAACCCAACAAGATCACCTTAATGGATAATGAACATGAGCCAGAGGATAAGGCGAAAACCCTTACCTTCTTGTCATTCAATATCCGCAGTGCTAGGGATGAGGACGGAAATGTCCACATAGACAGTATAATAGATGAGATAAGGGATTCGGGGGCAGAGATTATTGGGCTGCAGGAGGTAGAACGTTTTATGCCAAGGACTGGATATGTAGACCAGATAAAAAAGATTGCGGCTGAGCTAGACTATCACTTCTTTTATGGTAGCAACCTAAATATACTAGGAGCAAGGTATGGTAATGCTATTTTGAGTAAATTCCCTATTATTACAGCAAAAAACCATAGGCTACCCAAGCTCAAGCTAGAGCCCAGAGGGTTAATTGAGGCCCAGATTGATACAGGGGATTATATTATAAATGTATATGTAACACATTTAGGACTTGACGCCCAGGAAAGAATGAGGCAGATGGCCTTCATATATGATATAATATCAACTAGTGATGAAGATTTAATACTTATGGGTGATTTTAACAATAGGCCCGATAGCCCTGAAATGGAACTAGTGAAAACAGAATTTATTGATGTAGCAGAAGCTTTTAATATGGGGGATGAATACACATATTCTTTATATAATAGCTCCTTACAAGGAAGACTAGACCGTATTTATGCATCCCAAGAAAATAGTTTGGAGGATTATAGCTATATATTGTCAGAAGTATCAGACCATTGTGGTATTATTGTAAAAATAGGCATAAAACAATAAGCCAGGGAGGAAATGAAGGATTATTATCGA
This sequence comes from Bacillota bacterium, assembly GCA_035647595.1. Lineage (GTDB taxonomy): Bacteria > Bacillota > Clostridia > Caldicoprobacterales > DTU083 > UBA3906. Next base: position 5,835 of record DASRNC010000302.1, read on the forward strand.
ATTCATTATTCATATAGGCATACTT
>DASRNC010000303.1:0-2660 GCA_035647595.1 Bacillota bacterium
TCCCTGCTTATTATTATTACTTTCATAGACCTTGACCATATGATAATACCTGATGAAATAGTAATCACCGGTATTATCATAGCTTTTATAGTCCAAATTACAGGCATACCATCAATAGGCTTACTTGACGCCATAATTGGCTTGTTGGTAGGTGGAGGATCTTTCCTAACCATTGCCCTACTTTCAAAGCTAATACTAAAAAAGGACGGTATTGGCGGAGGAGATATAAAGCTAATGGCCATGATTGGTGCCCTTTTAGGATGGAAGCTGACAGTCCTGACCATATTTCTTTCCGCCTATATTGCAGGTATCTTAGGTGGAGGGATGCTTATTCTTAAGATTAAGAAAAAAGGCGAATACTTGCCATATGGTCCCTTTATAGCAATAGCAGCTGTTGTATCCATCTATTGGGGTATGGACATTTTAAATTGGTGGCTTGGTCTCTGATTAAAGCTAAACCTATAGTTATACTTGAAAAAATGCCGATTGTATAATCACAATCGGCATCTCCTAATAAGTGGTAGTTAGTCTTTAGCAATCCCCAGCGTCTGAGACACATCCTCCACAGTAATCTCCACCACTAAATAGAAATACTAAGAGTAGGAAGAAGAATAAAAGCTCGCTTCCATTTTTGAAGAATTTACAGTTACAGAATATAATAACTAAAAGTAAAAAGAAAAACAGTAATGAGTCATCACTACCAATACCTCTTTGACTACCAAAGCCGAATCCCATATTGTTCACCTCCAAATAAATCTCTGAGTATATATTATTAACTATCAGACAATATTGTGCATACCCACATACCTATAGATATGTTTAGTAAACTATGGCATAATATTATCAAAGGATCATAGCGGGTTAGGAGATATAAAATATTTTTGACTTAAAAATAGTAAGACTAACAAAAGAATACTATAAAGCAGCTTATGCATTTCAATGTGAATACTTGGACAAGGAGGACTATCCCTTATTTCTGAAAAGGGTTGAGGAAAACCCTGATTTCTATCTTGTGGCTATCGCAAATAATGAACTCGTAGGGCTTTGTTATGGGGCACCCTCGGATAAAACAGAATCAGCCCTTCACCTACAAGGAATTGCAGTAAGTCTCGATGAAAGTAAAGACCTTGCAAGAAGAGGTATAGGGTCTAGTCTTTTAAGCACCTTGGAGAAAGCAGCTAAAAGTAAAGGCTTTATTTCAGTTGGACTAGGGGCGGCTGATGATGTAGGGGTTGAGGCATTCTATTTAAAGAATGCGTATAGACCCTATGAACTTGTTGCCAAGAGTAATAGCGGATTAGAGTACGCCAGGATAAGCATTGATGACTATGAATCTGGAAAAGCTCATAAGCCAAGACTTAAAGATAAATACAATACAAGTGAAGTGATTTTCATCTTTAAAAAAGACCTAGAATAGGGCCATTCTACTTATTGTTTTCCCAAGCCCTATATAGTATTATGATAATAAAATTGTTTCCTTGACAAGAAGGAGGAAGCCCTAATTGACTAAGCTAAAAAAAACACCCCTATACACTAGATATGAAAATATGGCCAAGATAGTAGATTTTGCTGGCTGGGCTATGCCCATACGATTTGAAGGCATTGTACAAGAGCACCATGCCGTGAGGAAGATGGCAGGACTCTTTGATGTATCTCATATGGGCGAAATCGAGGTCTCAGGCGATGATGCACAGGACTTTTTAAATTATCTTTTGAGTAATGATATATTAAAGCTAAGTGATAATAGAGTCCAATATACATTACTACTAAATGAAAAAGGTGGCATAATAGATGATGTTTTAGTCTATATGTTTTCAAAGAATAGGTATTGGATCATAGCCAATGCATCTAACAAGGATAAGGATTATAAGTGGCTAAAAAGACATGCAGAGGACTTTAGTGTGTCAGTACGCGACCTTTCTTCATCTATAGCACAAATAGCTATTCAGGGTCCAAATGCTGCAGCTATATTAAAAGCCCATGGCTGCAATAGTGACAAGATTAAGTTTTTCCACTTTGTGAACTCAAGTTTCTTAAATAGTAAAGAGTGCCTAATCTCCAGGACAGGCTACACTGGGGAAGACGGGTTTGAAATATACCTGGATAAGGAGAATGCACCTGCCCTTTGGGATTACTTACTTGAAAATAGTAAGGACCATGGACTAGTAGCTTGCGGTCTGGGCTGTAGGGATACTCTTAGGTTTGAAGCCGGCCTTATGTTATATGGCCAAGACTTGTCTGAAGATTCAAACCCTTTTGAGCTAGGCCTAGATCGATTTATAGGGCTTGAAAAAGAAATATTTATTGGTAAGGCTGCCCTAGAGGAGCAAATGAGTCTTGGCTTGCACAAAAAGCTAATAGGTTTTGAAATGCAAGACCGGGGCATTCCTAGAAGTGGTTATGACCTGTATAAGGATCAAGAAAAAATCGGAAGAGTGACATCGGGAAATTACTCACCTACATTGTCAAAAAACTTAGGCATGGCCTTAGTAGATATTGACCAGTCTATGGTTGGTAATAGTATTGACATTTTGATTAGAAATAGGATGCTAAATGCTAGCGTTGTAAAGATACCATTTTATAATAAACGATATAAAAAATAAGGAGGAAGCAAAGATGGAGTTTATAGAAGGTTTATATTATTCGAAAGACCATGAATG
>DASRNC010000304.1:0-14039 GCA_035647595.1 Bacillota bacterium
ACTTAATAGAGTGAGCCATAGTTTTAAATCAATTCATTTTTAAATGCTACTTAAGAGAATCAAATTACTGATACCACAGCTCTTCATACTTATTTTTATCATTAACATGACCCTGATAGGTTGTGTTAAATGAGTGTAGACCTTCTTGGGGGTCCATTAGGACAAAAAATAACATCCTATTATCCTCAGTCATATATTCTTGGTAGGGATTTAGTGCAGCTAAAATTGCAGCCTTGCCCGGTGAAGAAATAGGCCCTATGGGTAAACCATTGTTTCTATAGGTGTTGTAGGGTGACTCTATCTTGGTATCCTCTACTGTTATATTTGTTTGATTAACTTCCTTTTCGATAACATAATTGACGGTAGCGCAGGATTCTAGCCTCATATCTATGTTTATCCTATTGTGGAAGACTGCTGATACTTTTTCGAAATCTTCATTTGTACCTTCGTTTTGAATAACTGAAGCAAGTGTAACCACTTCATCTATGCTCATGTCTAGTTCTTCTGCTTTTTCTCTTATTTCATTGTCAAATTTATTCTCGAATTCTGCTAAGAGCTTCCTGATTAGTTGCTCAGGTGTACTATCCGCAAAAACATAATAAGTATCAGGAGATAAATAACCTTCTAGAGGAAATTCACCTTCAAGTCTTTCCACGGGTATGTTTCCTAAAATAGGATAATCCCTAATATACTTATGCGTTGATTTTATTTCCTTAATAAACTCTTCTTCTGTAAATCCAAGATTATAATCATTGGAGAGTCTAGATGCTATTTTTCTAATATCATCACCTTCACGAATGGTGACACTTACAGTGGTTACTGTTACTCTACCAGTTAAGAGCTCATCTATCATTTTTTCTATAGTCATACTCTTTGATAATTCGTACTTGCCTGCCTGCATTCTATTTGACTTATTGGAAAAATCAACCATGAGTTTAAATACACTAGTACTTCGAATAAGGTCACTTTCATATAAAATGTCTGCTATATCATTGATTGATGAACCCATAGGGACTTCAACTTCTATTAGGGTATTGTCCTCTATATCAACAGGTTTTATATATCTGTTGTATGCCACAGTAATAGCAATAGCAACAGTGCTTACAACAATTGTAAGACTAATTGCATATATTAGAAATTGGCGCAATATTTTTTTGCCTGTCTTATTTTGTGCTTTCGTGGCTTTTTTATCTTTAGTTGTAACGTCAGTCATTACAAACCTCCGCAGTTAAAATTGCATTTTGATAGTCCTATTATATATTTTCCTTTAATGTTTGGCAAGCGACTCTTGTAGGATATAGATCATGTGCATGAAAAAACGGTACTGAGTGAACAGCACCGTTGTTTTATCTTATTTAGATCTCCATTATTACTGGTAAAATCATGGGCTTGCGTTTTGTTCTTCCATATAAAAAGCTTTTTAGTCCATCCCTTATTTTGATTTTTAAGGTAGCCCAATCGGAAATGTTTTTTTCTTCGCATTCCTCTAATATACTGATTACTAATTCCTTTGCTTCCTCCATTAAGGCTTCTGATTCGCGAACATAAACAAAGCCTCTTGAAATAATATCCGGGCCTGCAATAACACCTACATTATCCTTGGATATGGTGACTACGACAACCATTAGCCCGTCCTGAGAAAGATGCTTTCTGTCACGCAATACGATATTCCCAACATCTCCAATTCCAAGACCGTCTACCAAAACCCTTCCTGCAGTAACTTTTCCAGAAATCTTACATGTGTCCTGGGTAAATTCTAATACATTTCCATTATCGCACAGGAATATGTTTTCTTTAGGCATCCCAAGGGACTCTGCTAAAATAGCATGTTGTTTTAAGTGGCGGTATTCACCATGTACTGGTATAAAGAACTTAGGCTTTACTAGAGTATGTATGAGCTTCAGTTCTTCTTGGCAAGCGTGTCCAGAAACATGTATATCAGCTAAAGCATCGTATATTACATTTGCCCCTTTTTTAAAGAGCAGGTCTATAATCCTTGAAACTAGTTTCTCATTGCCTGGTATCGCATTAGCTGAGATTATTACCATATCGCCTTGTTTGATTTTAAGTTGACGGTGTTCTGAGGTAGCCATTCTAGACAAGGCCGCCATAGGCTCACCTTGGCTACCAGTAGTGAGTAAAACCACCTTTTCATCCGGGTAATCTTTTACAAAATTTAATTCTTTTAGCATATTGGCGGGCATATTCAGATAGCCGAGCTCTATCGCTACTGTAACTACATTGATCATGCTTCTACCTGATACAAAAATCTTGCGCCCATGTTGATTAGCGGCATTGATTACCTGCTGTATACGGTATATGTTTGAAGCAAAGGACGCTACTATAATTCTGCCCTTGGCTTGGGCAAAAATACTCTCAAAGGTATCTCCAACGGTTTTTTCCGACATAGTATATCCTGGGCGTTCAGCATTTGTGCTGTCTGCCATTAACGCCAATACTCCTTGTTCGCCAAGTGTTGCGAAACGGTTTAGGTCAATGACCTCATCATTAATTGGGGTAAAGTCAACCTTGAAGTCGCCGGTATGTACTAAAACTCCGACAGGTGTATGAAAGGCAAGGGCTGCTGCATCTGCGATAGAGTGGCTACTTTTAATGTACTCAACATTGAAACAACCTAGCTTTACAATATCTCTTGCTTTTACACAATTGAGTTTTACGTATTCCATAGAATGTTCTTTAAGCTTGTTTTCAATAAGTCCTAGCGTCAGCCTTGTCCCATATACAGGGACATTAATTTGTTTTAGGAAGTATGGCAGTGCCCCTATATGGTCCTCATGCCCATGAGTTAACACAATACCGCGTATTTTGTGCTTATTCTTCAATAGGTAGCTAATGTCAGGTATAACTAAATCAATACCCAGCATTTCTTCTTCTGGAAAGCTTATTCCACAATCAAGTATAGCAATATCATTGCCATACTCAAATACAGTCATGTTCTTTCCAATCTCACCAAGTCCCCCTAAGGGTATAACCTTTAAGGTTTTTGTCTTTGATGTCACTAAATAAAATCCTCCTTATTTCTTTTTCCGATCCAAACCAATATTTTTATTATACTTTATTTGAGTAATGTTAGCAAGTCTACACCTTGTTAACATGGGTTTTTAGCTTTATTGGTCTTTATTTATCTGGTTGATCCTCTTCTCATATAAGGCAGCCAATTCCTCAGCGTATTCTTCCTTTAGGCCCTCGCTATAAACCCTACAAACAGGTTCCTCTGTATCAGGTAAAACTAATGCCCAGCCATTTTCATGGTTGATTTTTATACCTTCAAAAAGCTCAATATCTTTGTCTTTTCTACTTTCCTCTTCGATTATAGTTCGCATGACCTGGCCCTTTGCGCTCCAAGGGCAATGCACTGCCCTTTCCTTTGAGTAAATTACAGGTATGTCTTGCGTTAGGTTGGAGAGAGACCTATCCTCTCTTGACAGTAGTTCTACTAATTTTGCCAAGGCATATACAGCATCAAAGTACAAGGGGAAGAGCTTGCCTGTATTTTTTCCTTCATCATGCTTTAAAGTCTGCTCCATAATATTGCTTCGTTGTGTTTTAGCCCGATTAATAGTGCAGTTATGCTCCTGCGCTAGCTTTTCTATGGTGCTTGGCGCTGTATAGGGTATAACCATGCTATCCGCAGGTTTATCCTTTAGGTATATAAGGCTTATAGTGGCCTGGAGGTTGTTCTTATCAATTTTGGACCCCTTTTCATCATAAAGAACAAAGCTCTCACATGCAGGTTCAATACTACATCCAAGGTCATATTCTCCTGACCCCATACTCTCTTCCATATTATTAGAGCATAGCTTGATCTGGCATCCAGCCTCTCCTAGTATTTTGTTTATGACATAGTTACACATTCGGCTAGGTGAGGATAGTAAAATCTTAAGTTTTCTTTTCCTAATTATTTGCCTGTTCAAGGAATCCAAGATTGTCCTAATATAAAAGATGGGTATGTCCGATAGGGCGTGGACCCTTTTAATATTCTCACTAGCCTGCATTATATAGTCATCACTTAAATATAGGTTTTCAATTTTCCTTTCAGCAGAGGCAGTGAGGTTGCCACTATTCTCATCTAGGATATGAATGTTATACTCATCTGGCTTGTCGGGCAATGAGAAAATATGGACACCCCCATGAAGGGCCAACTCTTTTACTGTAAACCTTAGTATTGGTGTTGTTAACTGGCCAGCGTCAAAAACCTCTAGACCAGCAGACAAAAGACCTGATATCATGCTATGTTTGAGCATAACACTTGCTTGATTGCCATCGCTACTAATACCAACTTTCTTGCCAGGCTTTAAATGTGCACCGTAGGCAGCTCCTATTCTAGAAATGGTGTGGGGAGTGATTTCTGCATTAATTGTGCCATGTATCCCATCCTTGCCAAATAAATATCTACTAGATTTACTTCCCCAAATTATATTATTACTAACTATATTTTTTTCCTCTATAGTTTTGTAGGGCCATATTTTTACTGCAGGATTTACTGTGCTATCGTCTCTTACTTTACTAGAGCTACCTACTACCGCTCCCTCAAATATCGAAACTCTGTTTTTTAATTCCACATTATCACATATTACCGCACTTCTGACTTCTACACGGTTGCCCAGCACAACATGATCCCATAAAACACTCCTTTTTATGCTAGTACCCTCCCCAATGCTGCAATTATTCCCTATAGCAGAATAAGGTCCTATGTAGGCATCCCTATAAACTCTACAATAATCGCCTATATAGCATGGACCCTCAATTATGGCATCCTTATCAATTTGTACACCTTGACCTAGAAAAATGTTATTTTTATTGGCTTGGCTTGGGGTTAGTAGCTTGGTATTTCCTGATAAAATATCCAGATGGGAGGACAGATAGGTTTGTGAGCTGCCTATATCACACCAGTATTCATCAGAAACATAACCATACATAGGTCTCTTCTTATTCATTAACAAAGGAAATAAATCCTTGCTAAAGTCGAACTTTACGCCCGCTTCAAAGTAGTTTAGGACCTCTGGCTCCAATATGTAGATACCCGTATTTGCAGTATCGCTAAATACCTCTCCCCAATTCGGTTTTTCTAAAAACCTTTGTATGCTGCTATCTTGATTTGTTACAACCACACCATATTCAAGGGGTACCTTTACCCTCTTTAGTATCAATGTGGCAATTGAGCCTTTTTCCTTGTGAAAGTCTATGGCAGACTTTAGATTTATATCAGTCAAGGCATCACCACTTATAACAATAAATGTTTCATCGAGAAAGCTATCTGCGTTTTTAACACTTCCTGCAGTTCCTAATGGGGTCTCCTCAATGAAATATTTCATCGACACACCATAATCACTTCCATCATGGAAATAATTCTTTATGACCTCAGGCATATATTGAAGCGTTACGCCTATATCAGTAATACCATAGCTTTTTAATAGTTCTATTGAATAAGTCATTATTGGTTTGTTTAGGATTGGTACCATAGGCTTTGGGAGATTGCATGTGAGTGGTCTAAGTCTTGACCCTTCCCCACCAGCCATAATTATACCCTTCATACTATCATTCCTTTCTATGTGTGAAAAACTCCAAACGGATTATATTTTGGAGATATCTTTAGTATGTTCACTATAAAGCCGAATATTCTTATAAAAACTCCTTAGAATACTACTATGGCGGATGTTAAGAAGGGCAGGTTTTCATGAAAAAGCTATCAGAATATTTATTTATAGATCCCTATCCAGTAACTGGGGATGGAGAAATCAAGATATTATACAAGGGAAAATTGACGGTATCTAGACAAAACAAACTCTTCGTCTATTATGGTTATGGACGCGATTTGGTTTGGAATTATGTAGACCAACGCCAAATGGAAGGATCATCCCAGGGCTTTTTAGCAACTATTAAAGTAAGGGGGAATGACCAACTTAATATTTGCTTTCATGATGACCAAGGGCATTGGGACAATAATAAGGGTAGGAACTGGTCCCTTATTATAAGTAAAAAAGGATGCTAGCCGCATCCTTAGACGTTACATGTGTTATATTTTTGGCTTTGCCTCACATGGGTTACAAAACCCATAGAATTGTACATTGTGGTTGCTAATCTTAAATTGATAGTTTTGCTCGATTTTTTGTTCTAGCTCATCGAGTAGGTCCTCTACTTCGAAAACCTTGCCACAGTTGTTACATATTAGGTGGTGGTGATGGTGGTCTTCATCAATATCATTTAATTCATACCTATATTTGCCATCATAAAAGTTGTGCTTAGTTAGTATGTTAAGCTCGTCAAGCAGCAATATAGTCCGATAGACTGTTGCTAGTCCTATGGATGAATGGCTCTTTTTCACCTTCATAAAAATCTCATCCGTACTTAGGTGCTTTTCTTTATTTTGTATAATGGTCTTCAAGGTGGCAATGCGCTGAGGAGTGAGTTTGTAGCCACTTTCTCTAACAAGGTTTTTGATCCTATCAAGTTCCTTCATCAAAATCGCTCCTTGTCAAAATACTCTTATTTTAATTTGCATTCTATTTATAATGCCTACTAATAAAATGTTTGTGGTCTATAGGTTTAAATCTCAAGCTTTTAGAGTATATACTTTTGCAGGTCATTTATCTTAATTATATCTTGCAGATTATGCGTGACGAAGGCTTTGTCAACTGTAATGGTCTGACCATGTAAATCCTCTGCGTGAAAGGATACCTCATCTAGTAGCTTCTCCATAACTGTGTGTAGCCTTCTGGCGCCAATGTTTTCCTTGCTCACATTCATCATATAAGCTATTTTTGCAATCTCCTTGATAGCCTCATCCTTAAATACTAGGTCAACATTTTCTGTCTTCATTAATTCTACCTGCTGCTTAATAACTGCATTTTCGGGCTTTGTTAGTATTTCCTGAAAGTTTTCCTCGGTCAGACTACTTAGCTCTACTTGTATGGGAAACCTACCCTGGAGTTCAGGAATGAGGTCTGAAACCTTTGATACATGGAAGGCACCCGCAGCTATAAAAAGAATATAGTCGGTTTTAACTGGCCCATATTTGGTCATGACAGTAGTGCCTTCAATTATTGGCAAAATGTCTCTTTGCACACCTTCCCGTGACACGTCGGGCCCGTGCTGGCCCATTTCCTTGCTGGCTACCTTGTCTATTTCGTCTATAAAAATTATGCCGTTTTGCTCTGTCAACCTAATTGCTTCTTCTACTGCCTCGTCCATATCTATTAGTTTTTGAGCCTCTTCATGCTCAAAAAATCGCCGTGCTTCCTTGACAGTCACTTTTTTAGTGCGTTTCTTTTTTGGAAATATGCTACCGAACGCATCCTGTATCTGTATTACCATATCATCATTGCCCATGCCGGGTATGGCACCGATTCCTGAGACGCTCTCTTCGACTTGTATCTCTATAAGGGAATCTTCTAGCTTGCCTGACTTAAGCTTTTGATGTAGTTTTTCTCTGGTATTGACTGACTTATTCTCTTCCTCCCTTATTAAGTCCGAATCGCTACTATCAACATCCTCGGGAATTAATATTGCATCTAGGGGCTTATTGTCTCTTTTTTGCCTAGGGGGAAGTAAACAATCAAGTAATCTTTCTTCAGCTGCTTTCTTTGCTTTCAATTTGACCTTGTCCATCATCTCGTTTTTGACCATCCGTATAGATGCCTCTACTAGGTCGCGTACCATTGATTCAACATCTCTACCCACATAGCCTACCTCTGTAAACTTTGTCGCCTCAATCTTTATTAAGGGTGCCTGTACTAGCTTGGCAAGCCTTCGCGCTATTTCAGTCTTTCCAACACCAGTGGGCCCAATCATGATAATGTTTTTTGGTGTAATGTCTTCCTTGAGTGAATCATCTAAAAGACTTCTCCTATATCGATTTCTTAATGCAACTGCAACAGAGCGCTTGGCTGCATCTTGTCCTATTATGTATCTATCGAGTTGTCTTACTATTTCTTTAGGGGTATAATCCATATATCTGGTCTCCTCCTATATTTCCTCCAGATGTATATTGTCATTGGTATATACACATATGGAGGAAGCAATTTTTAATGCTTCCCTTGTTACCTGTGCAGGAGTCATAGGTGAGTTTTTCACAAGAGCTTTAGCTGCCGCCAGAGCATACATACCTCCGGAACCTACTGCGGCAATCCTATCGTCAGGCTCTATCACTTCCCCGGTCCCTGATATGATAAGCAAATTGTCTTTATCCATTGCAATTAGCATTGCTTCTAGCTTGCGCAGGATCTTATCTGTTCGCCATTCCTTGGCCAATTCTACCGCAGCTCTTTGAAGATTTCCTGCATACTCTTCAAGCTTGGCCTCTAGCTTTTCACTAAGGGTAAATGCATCTGCAACTGATCCTGCAAAGCCTACTATTACATTGTCGTTATATAAACGTTTTACCTTTCTGGCTCCATGTTTCATTATAGTGGTCTGTCCCATTGTAACTTGGCCATCGCCAGCAACAGCGCCGCCCTTATCTCCCTTAACTGCTACAATAGTAGTTCCTTTTAGCATATCCTTTGCACACCTCATTTATAATAAATCAATCTCATACTAGCACATATCCAAGCTTCACTCAACGCTCTCAAGTCTTGGCCTTAACCTAACTATCATCATCCTCAACTGTTTTAGTATATCCACATTCCTTATTTGTACATCGGATTTTTGTATCGCTGGTTCTTGACTTTTTTTCAGTCATTAAGCTACTACATTTTGGGCAGGGATCCTTTACAGGCATATCCCACGATACAAAGTCACAATCAGGATACTTACTACATCCATAAAACTTACGGCCTTTTTTACTCTTACGAACCACTATCTTTGCACTGCATTTTGGACAGGCGACATCGGTTTCCTCGACTATTGGCTTTGTATTCCTACACTTGGGGAAATTGGGGCAGGCCAGAAACTTGCCGTAGCGACCTGTCTTTATCACCATATTGCTGCCGCATTTTTCACAGACTACGTCGGATTCCTCGTCCTTTATTTCAATTTCTCCTATGTCTTTATCGGCATGGGAGAGATATTCAGAAAATGGTGGGTAAAAGTCATTGAGTATAGCCCGCCACTTGATTTCGCCTTCCTCTACCTTATCAAGCCTTTCCTCCATATCTGCTGTAAATTTGTAGTTCATTATATTGGGGAAATACTTGTCCATAAGATCATTTACAATAAGACCTAGTTCTGTTGGGTGGAGTTGCTTGGCTTCCCTTTCGACATAACCCCTTGACAAGATAGTTGAGATTGTAGGTGCATATGTACTAGGCCGGCCAATCCCCATATCCTCTAAGGCCCTAACTAGAGAAGCCTCAGTATAGCGTGGCGGAGGCTGGGTAAATTTTTGCTCGCTTTTCCATTCCTTTAAATCAAGTTTTTCTCCCTCGGCCAGCTTAGGTAGGTCTATATCCTTTTCTTTCTTACCCTCATCATTTCCTTCCATATATATAGCCGTATATCCGGGGAATACCTTTCTAGAGCCACTGGCCCTAAATATATAGTCTCCTACAGATATGTTAATGGTCAAGGTCTCATATAAAGCAGGCCTCATCTGGCTGGCTACAAAACGATTGTAAATCAATTTGTAGAGCCTTAGCTGGTCACGCTTTAGTGACTTAGTCAGATTTTCAGGGCTGTACTTTGAGGATGTGGGCCTTATTGCCTCATGGGCATCCTCTGCACTCTTTTTGCCCTTAAACCTATTTGCTTTACCAGGTAGGTAGTCAGAGCCGAATTTCTCTTTTATAACATCCCGTACTTCAGCCACAGCTTGATCTGAAACACGTGTAGAGTCAGTTCTCATATATGTAATTAGACCGACAGAGCCCTCACCCTTTACATCCACACCCTCATATAGCTGTTGGGCTATTACCATGGTTTTCCTTGTGGTGAAACCAAGCTTTCTTGAGGCCTCTTGCTGAAGAGTACTCGTTGTAAATGGAGGAGCTGCATTACGTCTTCTTTTGCCTTTTTTTATTTCACTAATTATAATCTCTTTTTCTTTAGTCGCTTCTAAAACCTTATCTACTTCTTGCTTGTTTGCAAGCTCTATTTTTTTCTTATTTTTACTGTGCAGTGACGCTTCAAAGACTTGCCTGCCTTCAGATGGTTTGAAAATACCCTTTAATATCCAGTATTCTTTTGGATCAAAAGCCTCTATTTCACGCTCTCTATCACAGACTATCTTGGTGGCTACTGACTGGACCCTACCGGCACTTAGCCCCTTACGGACCTTTCGCCATAATAGGGGGCTTATCTTGTACCCAACCAACCTGTCTAGTATCCTTCGAGCTTGCTGGGCGTCTACTAGATTTTGATTGATGGTTCTTGGATTCTTAATAGCACTCTTTACTGCCTGTTCGGTGATTTCGTTAAACTCTATCCTGCATAGTTCGTCTTCTTCCATCTTCAATATATGCCTAAGGTGCCAAGATATAGCCTCACCTTCTCTATCTGGGTCAGTTGCTAAGAATACTTTATCTGCCTTTTTAGCTGCCCTTTTGAGTTTGGTTAGGATTTCTCCCTTACCTCTAATAGTTATATATTTAGGTTCAAAATTATTATCAGCGTCAACTCCTAATTGACTTTTAGGTAAATCTCTTACATGTCCCATTGATGCCTCTACAGTATATCCCCTGCCAAGGTATTTTTTTATAGTTTTTGCTTTGGCTGGAGACTCTACTACGACCAATTTGTTTGCCATTTTTACCTCCATTAATCCTTCCACTGTACCGTAAATATATTACCGGGTAGTTTTTTTATTATTCCCTTGAGTTCCATGAGTGTAAGTACTGCATTTAGCCTTCCAGAATCAAGCCCTGTTAGCTGAAGTAGCTCTTCAACACCCTTTTCACCAGTTTCCAAGGCATTATACACCTGAGTCTCAAAAAAATCAAGAACAACAGCTTTAGAAGTCTGTCTGCTTAGCCTATTTTCAATGTCAAGGTCCTCGAGTATATCATCTACTCCGGTAATGACCTTGGCCCCGTCCTTTAATAGCTTGTTGGTACCCTTGCTAAAGGGACTGTTGAAATTACCAGGTAAAGCATATACATCTCTACCCTGCTCAAGTGCATAGTCAACCGTAATAAGGGCTCCACTCTTGACTCCTGCCTCTATAACGAGTGTACCGCTGGCCAGTCCGCTTATAATACGGTTCCTTGCAGGAAAGTTGCCAGGGGTAGGTATTGATTCAGGTGGATATTCACTTACTATAGTCCCGCGCTCTAGTATTTTCTTATACAAGTCCTTGTTTTCAGGTGGGTAGACATAGTTAACACCACATCCTAGCACTGCAACAGTATATCCTGATTCGACTTCAAGGGTTCCTTTGTGGGCAAAGGTATCAATCCCCCTAGCCATTCCACTAACTATTGTTACACCGGACTCTGCTAGCTCTGAGGCCAGCTTTTTAGCGGACATTCGGCCATAGTCGGAGGAACGTCGGGCACCGACAATAGCTATAGAGCTAGATACTGTATCAAGTGGCTGGCCCTTGGTATAAAGAATAGCTGGCGGATCGTATATGGCCTTTAGGAGTGGTGGGTATTCCGGACTTTGCAATGTTAATATACTAATGCCAGGCATTTCCATTGTCTTCCTTGCCTTATCTAATGCTTCATCATTGCTTGATTGAATTAAGTTTTGTGCAAGTTTTTGTCCGAGAATCCTCTTAAATAATATCTCATCACTTTTCTTCGCCTCAAAAACATTTTTAGGATCATTAAAGGCTTCTAATAGCTTATAAAAACGTCTAGCACCAATCCCGGCTACACTGCTTAGCCATACCCAGTATAGTTTTTCATTTGTTTGCATTATATCTTCACCCTAGTCCCATTTGTTTTATATAAATTTCTATATAAAACACAGATTTCCTGCAAGAAAGTAAAAACAAGCCATTTGGCTTGTTTATTTAGACCATTTTAGGATTGGTTTCCTAGCTGCTTGTACCTCATCTAATAGTTTAACTGGTGTATTATGTGGTGCTTCCTTTAGCAATTCAGCTGCATCTACAGCTTCTATTGCAATATCTATTAATGCCCCTATATAGGCATTCATTGACTCTATACTTTCAGTTTCAGTAGGCTCGATCATCATAGCATCTGGGACTATTAAGGGGAAGTAAGTTGTTGGCGGATGTAGATGATAATCAAGTAGGCGTTTAGCTATTTGTTTAGTAGTTATATTATTGGGATTATTCTTAAGCCTACTTAAGACGAATTCATGCATACATACCCTATCGTATGGGAGGACGTAATGGTCCGACAATGATCTCATTATATAGTTGGCATTTAGTACAGCTATTTGGCTAGCCCTTTTGAGGCCATTTGCCCCCATAGTCAGAATGTAGGAAAAAGCCTTAACAATTACACCAAAGTTTCCATAAAAGGACTTTACCTTGCCTATTGTATGGGGCCTATTGTAATCAAACCTATAATTGTCAGCCTTTTTCTTTATATGGGGCACAGGCAGAAACTTCCCAAGCTCTTCCACTACACCAACGGGACCGCTTCCCGGACCACCGCCACCATGGGGTGTGGAAAAGGTTTTGTGCAAGTTAAGGTGTATAACATCAAAACCCATATCTCCAGGCCTTGTAATGCCTAATATAGCATTTGCGTTTGCTCCGTCATAATACAAGAGGCCGCCTGCATCGTGGACCATGTCAGCTATTTGTTTTATATTATTTTCAAAAAGCCCTAAGGTACTAGGGTTAGTTAGCATCAATCCAGCTACATCATCCCCTAGGGCTTCAGATAGGGCCAAGAGGTCTACATTCCCATCAGCATCGGATTTAACTTGTGTTACTTCAAAACCAACCATGGCGGCACTGGCAGGATTTGTTCCATGTGCCGAGTCAGGCACTATTATCCTCCTCCGCTTGAAATCACCCCGGTCTTCATGGTAGGCCTTGATAATCATAAGTCCCACTGTTTCACCCTGGGCACCTGCTGCAGGTTGCATTGTATATGCTGACATTCCTGTTATCTCACATAGCATTTGTTCAATATCATATAAAAGCTTAATAGCTCCCTGGACTGTTTCTACAGGCTGTAGTGGATGGATATCTGAAAAACCAGGAAGGCTTGCCATATCCTCATTTATCTTAGGATTATATTTCATTGTACATGAGCCAAGGGGATATATACCTAAATCTATGGCATAATTCTTTTGAGATAGGTTGGTAAAATGCCTTATAATATCGACTTCACTAACCTCTGGTAGTTCAGCATCTCCTAATCTTGCTAAATTGTCCGGTAGTTTTTCTTTGGGTACATCAAGCTCTGGAAGACTATAAGCTAGTCTTCCTTCCTTTGAACATTCGAATATTAGCCTGTCATAGGTCAACTTAATCCCTCCAATATACTGCAGAGCTTGTCTATTTCCTCTTTCGTTCTTTTCTCAGTAACGCAATAAAGTATGGTATCTTTTAGTTCAGTATAGTCCTTGTATAGGTTATAACCACCTATAATATTGTTCTTTATAAGATTTTTTCCAATGAGGCCTGCATCAAGACTGCTTTTTATAGGAAATTCTTTAAAGAAGGGCTGGTCATATGGTAGTTTAAACTTACCGGATTTTGTAATAGCCCTCATTGCATAATGTGACTTGTGCCAGGCTTGCTCTGCCACTTCTTTGATACCCTTTTTGCCAAGAGTAGCCATGTAAACACAAGCTGCCAAGGCGTTAAGTGCTTGGTTTGTACATATGTTGGATGTTGCTTTTTCTCGCCTAATATGCTGCTCCCGTGTCTGAAGGGTAGAAACAAAGCCTCTTTTACCTTCTTTGTCTAATGTCTGCCCGACTATCCTGCCTGGCATTGACCTCATCAAAGGCTTTTTACAAGCTATAAAGCCCAAGTACGGACCGCCAAATGACATAGGATTGCCTAGACCCTGCCCCTCTCCTACACTAATATCAGCCCCATAATCACCAGGAGTCTTTAGGATCCCTAGTGAAATAGGATCAACCGACGTAATAAGTAGGGCACCACTAGTGTGAATATGGCCTGTTAGGTCTGTTAAATCCTCTATGTAGCC
>DASRNC010000305.1:0-2213 GCA_035647595.1 Bacillota bacterium
AATGGAGTATGATAATATAGAAACCTTTATAAATGATTGTCTGAAGAGCATAGCAACTAATAATTTAGAAATGAAAAGGCAAAGTATTCAGGAGCAAATAACCATATTGGATCAAGGAGAAACTAGTGATCCTGGTAAATATAAAAGTCTTTTGGAGGAGCTGAATAGAATTAATTCAGAGATTGGTCGCAGACACACTGGAAAGGAGGGGAGCCCATGAAAAACGGAGAATCTAAGAGAGACAAAATAAAAGAGCTGATAGAAAAGGGTAAGGCTAAAGGAACCTTAACATACAAGGAAATTATGGACATGCTCGAGGAAATAGAACTTGAGCCTGATCAGATAGAAAAGCTATATGAAAAGCTTGAAGCTCTTGGTATAGATGTATTAGACGAAAAAGAGGATGGGGACGATTCAGAAGACGATGAATCTACCATATCCGTTCCTGAGGGTGTCAACGTTGATGACCCGGTGCGAATGTATCTTAAGGAAATAGGAAAAGTAGACCTTTTAACAGCCGCAGAAGAAGTTGACCTTGCAAAGAGAATGGGCGAGGGCGATGAAATAGCCAAGCGTAAGCTTGTAGAAGCCAACCTTCGTCTTGTAGTGTCAATAGCTAAACGCTATGTGGGCAGAGGTATGCTGTTTTTAGACCTAATACAGGAAGGTAACCTTGGCCTAATAAAGGCCGTAGAAAAGTTTGACTATAAAAAGGGTTTTAAGTTTTCTACATATGCAACCTGGTGGATACGTCAGGCCATTACAAGGGCAATTGCTGATCAGGCTAGAACTATTCGCATCCCTGTGCATATGGTTGAAACCATAAACAAACTCATCCGTATTTCACGACAGCTACTGCAGGAGCTAGGTAGAGAACCTACTCCAGAAGAAATAGGTAGCGAAATGAATATAACCGAGGAAAAGGTCAGAGAGATAATGAAGATAGCGCAGGAACCAGTATCATTGGAGACACCAATAGGCGAAGAAGAGGATAGTCATCTGGGAGATTTCATACCTGATGATGATGCCCTAGCGCCTTCGGATGCAGCTGCATTCACATTACTCAAGGAGCAGCTTATGGATGTGCTCGATACATTGACTGAAAGAGAAGAAAGGGTACTAAGGCTAAGATTTGGACTCGACGATGGCAGGGCTCGTACACTCGAAGAGGTAGGCAAGGTATTCAGTGTCACGAGGGAACGGATCAGACAGATAGAGGCCAAGGCACTAAGAAAGCTTAGGCACCCTAGCAGGAGTAAAAAGCTCAAGGATTATCTTGAGTAATTAGCCCTTAAGTCTAGCCTTTAAGTGAACTCGTTTTGCCTCTGGCAAAACATCGGGGATTCAGATGGAGATTCTACTCTATCTGAATTAATAAGAGTGAACGCGCCACTTATAGAAGTGGGCGTCTTGATGTAGGATAAAGCAATTGCTCTGGTTTATAAATGCCAGCAAGCAATTGCTTTTTGGTTTGTATCTCTAGACCAATCAATTGGACCTAGCTTTTAAATGAACCTTTACTAAATTCCCTATTTTAACCACCCGGTTTGCTAGGATTATGTATAAGCCCCCAATTATAACTAAAGCGCAAGCACCGTATATAGGAGAGTAGTTTTTTAAGGCAACATTCCCACAGGATAAAGCAACAGTTGGAATGAATTCGCAAAAATTCAAGCCAACTAGGCTAAAGACAATAGGAAGCAATAATGCAATTGAAGAGAATAGCATGGTGTTTATCATACTTCTTCTTGATAGAGTCAATATAATTAAAACGGCAACAAAAGCTCCGATTATTTTAGTTATATTCAACATTATCAAGTAATGCAAAATACTCATTCCACCATTATAGTATTTAAACTGGACTAGGCTGTATAAGGGAGCATTTAGGTTATCAAAATCATAGAACTTATTTATATTGATATACTGAGGGATGTAAACAGCCAAGTACAATAGCAGGGCTGATATAAGTACTATAAATAGCTTTGTATTTAGTAGTCTTATCCTCCCATGATAGCAGGCTTTAACTATATCAATCGGTTTGCTACCATACTCAATTGACATAATGGATGAGACGCATATTATTAGTAAAACCATATAAACAAGAGCTAGCTTCAGATCTTCCTTGTTGTCTTCTTTGGCAGTTAGAATATTATAGCTTTTATCATAAATAAACCAGGGAATTCCAGAATGCTGGCCCATGTAAGTCTTTATAT
>DASRNC010000306.1:0-16742 GCA_035647595.1 Bacillota bacterium
GGCCAGTCCTTTTTAATTTACTTTTTATAGATACATATGATACCTTTAGTGGAGAGACAATAACGAAAATAATGATATAAAGAGGAAAATGAGGGTATTAAAATAGTATGAATAAGAAGATATTGAAAATCAAAGACAAAAGCTACATCTACCATGACATTACCGACCTTAGTGGCCTGCGAATTAAGGACCCGTCAAGGCTACCCTATTCCCTAAAAATCCTACTTGAAGGGGCACTTAGAAATTATGATGACCGCCTAGTCACAGACAAGCATATTAAGGCAATAGCCTCCTGGGACGAAAATAGGGGCAGAAACAGCAAGGAAGAAATCCCCTTTATCCCAGCAAGGGTTGTGCTACAGGACTTTACAGGCGTTCCCCTGGTAGTAGACCTAGCAACCATGAGGGATAAAATGCAGCAAATGGGTGGTGGCCCGGCCAAAATAAACTCTGAGTTGCCTGTGGACCTTGTTATAGACCATTCTGTTAATGTCGATTTCTATGGTTCTGATACCGCCTTGGACCAAAATGTCCAAAAGGAGTTTGAAAGAAACAAGGAAAGGTATGAGCTGCTCAAGTGGGCACAAGAGGCCTTTTCAAACTTTCGCGTCTTTCCTCCCTCTTTAGGTATAGTCCACCAAATTAACCTTGAATACCTGGCAAGCGTAGCTACAGTCAGGTCAGTTGATGGACAAGACCTTATCTACCCCGATAGCCTGGTTGGCACAGACTCCCATACTCCCATGATAAATGGAATTGGGGTCCTTGGCTGGGGTGTAGGAGGTATAGAGGCCGAGGCTAGTATGCTGGGCCAGCCCATGTATTTCCTTATGCCTGAGCTTGTGGGCTTTAAGCTAACCGGTAGCCTGCCAAAGGAAGCCACTGCGACAGACCTTGTCCTTACAATAACCAATATCCTTCGAAAACAAGGGGTGGTTGGTAAATTTGTTGAGTTTTATGGAGATGGCCTAGACAGTATAAGCGTCGAGGATAGGGCTACCGTGTCTAACATGTGCCCAGAATATGGGGCAACCTCAGCCTATTTCCCCGTTGATGATAAGACCCTTGATTATCTCAGGAGGACAGGTCGGAGCGAGGACCAAATAGTCTTAGTTAGGGAATATTTCATGGCCCAGGGTATGTTTAGGACAGCAGAAACACAAGAGCCCAGCTTTACAAGCCGTATGGAGCTGGACCTATCTAATGTAAGGCCATCCCTGGCAGGCCCAAAAAGGCCCCAGGACCTTATCAGCCTAGAGGACATGAAAAAAGCCTATGAAAGGACAATAACAAGCCCCAGCTCTGATGGCGGCTATGGCCTAAACCAAGAGGAAGCTCAAAGGGCTGTTAGTATTGACTATAAGGATGGTAGCAGGGACCAGCTACAAACAGGTGCTGTGGTTATAGCAGCCATCACCAGCTGTACAAATACATCCAACCCTTATGTGATGATTGGGGCTGGCCTATTGGCTAAAAAGGCAGTCAAGCTAGGACTCACAAAGCCTTCCTATGTGAAATCAAGCTTTGCGCCCGGGTCCCTGGTTGTTACTGAGTACCTTGAAAAGGCAGGCCTTTTGCCCTACCTGGCCCAGCTAGGCTTTAATGTGGTTGGCTATGGCTGTACCACCTGTATTGGAAACAGTGGCCCCTTAGATCCCCAAATTAGCCAGGCTATTATAGAAAATGATATGACTCTTGCTGCCGTTCTTAGCGGGAACCGCAACTTTGAAGGAAGGATACACCAGCTCACCAAGATGAATTACCTGGCCTCCCCGCCTTTGGTGGTAGCCTATGGCTTGGCTGGAACAGTAAATATAGACCTTTATAATGAACCTATCGGCTATGGTAGGGATGAAAGGCCGGTTTTCCTTAAAGACATCTGGCCTGACCGAGACGAGATAATGGAAATGATAGAAAGGTATATAGACCCATCCATGTATAGAAAAACCTACAAGGACATATTGACTGCAAATGACCTTTGGAACGAACTCAAGGTAGATGAGGGCAAGGTTTTCAAGTGGAATGAAGACTCTGACTATGTCAGAATGCCAACCTTTTTTGATGGTATGGGTCTTGAGGCAGAAAATCCCCAGGATATAAGTGGGGCAAATATACTGGCCCTTTTAGGAGACACAGTTACCACAGACCATATCTCCCCTGCTGGCTCCATTCCAGAGACCTCGGATGCGGGTAGCTACCTAAAGTCCCAAAACATCGAGACAGACCACTATAATTCCTATGGGTCTCGGAGGGGGTCACATGAGGTCATGATGAGGGGTACCTTTGCAAATATTAGGATCAGAAACAGGATGGTCCCAGGTGTAGAAGGCGGCTTTACCAAGCATATACCCAGTGATGAGGTCATGTCCATATACAAGGCCGGCATGAAATACAGGGAAACAAATACTCCCCTTGTTGTTGTAGCTGGCAAGGAATATGGGACAGGTAGCTCTAGGGACTGGGCAGCTAAAGGCACCTTTCTATTGGGCGTAAAGGCGGTTTTAGCAAAGAGCTTTGAAAGAATCCACCGTAGCAACTTAATTGGAATGGGTATCCTCCCCCTAGAGTTTACACGCGGTCAGGATGCGAACTCTATAGGTTTAGTAGGCAATGAGAGTTTTGACATAAGTGGCGTATCTGGCGGCCTATACCCTGACAAGGTACTAAATGTATCAGTAACTCGTCCGGACAAGACTTCCTTTAGCTTTGAAGTGATTGCACGTCTAGATAACGATATTGAAGTAGAATATTTTGCCCACGGTGGCATTTTACAAATGCTACTGAGAAGCTTTTTATCAGAGGATCAATAGCTTGCTCCCATACAAGGGCTTGTGAACCTGTAATATCTAGTCTAGAGTGGAAAAAGTCTTATGCTAAATAGCCTTTTTGTCACAATGGCCTTTGAAATAGATTAAGCATATAAGTGGCGGATTATACCATGTTAGTTACTTGAATAAGCTATAATAAAATCTCGGACCCTTTCAATAGACAACCGGCTACCGCCTCTCCCTTGTACATCCTCTAACATCATGGCAGTTATATAGGGAGTTTCCTCATCCTTATCAATAGCTATAAACCAGCCAAGCTCGTCTATCTCACCGGCGACTGCGCCCGGCACTTGAGCTGTACCTGTTTTCCCTGCAATAGTTTTGCCAGGTATATAGGCCCTATGACCAGTCCCATTACTATCCTCTACAACCTTTAATATTAAATCAAATACCTCATCTGCCACATCCTCGCCTATGACAGGGATAAGCTCTGGCTCCAAGCCATCTGGAATCAGCTTGGGATTTACTATACTACCGCCATTAACAAGAGGCGAAAACGCCTTTGGAAGGTTTACTATATTAAGCAGGACTTCACCTTGACCATAACCTGTATCTGCAAGTAAAACCTCGTTTGTAATCTTGTTTTCTGCAGCTAGCTGTGAAATGCTTACACCATATCTTAAGTCTAAGGACTCACCTATACCAAAATCCTTAGCCCTATCAATAAAGGTCTGGGCACCGAGCTTTAGCGCGACCTGGCCAAAGTATATATTGTCAGAGTAAACCATAGCCTTTTCTAAGTCCACTGGCATACCTGGGTCTGTTACCCTTGTAATATGGTAATTGCCCCAAGATGCATCCTTTTGCCATTGAAGGCCCTCTATATCGATTGTAAACCTACTGTCTATTAGGCCCTCATCAAGGGCTATGGCCGCTGTAACAGGCTTTAGGGTTGAGCCCGGTGAATACACATTTGTAAACCTATTAAGCAGGGGGTTGCCCTCCGCCTCCTGAATGCTTTTTAGTTCATCGGAGCTTATCCCTAAAATAAATTTATTAGGATCATAGGAAGGAGAGTTAACCAATGCAAGAAGCTCACCAGTCTTGTAATCCATGGAAGCAGCTGTACCCTGGTCTCCACTCATTTCATTATATAGCTTGGTCTGCACATCGATATCTATTGTAAGCTGCAAGTCCTGACCTTCCTCTGTTTCCTGCTCAATAAGAAGTTCCTTTTCCTCGCCATCCTTATCAACAATAACTACCCGTCTGCCAGGTCTACCCCTTAAGTGTTCATCAAATATCCCCTCAAGACCCGTCCTGCCAATCCTTGTGTTAGTATCAAAGCCCAGCCCTTCAAGCTCAGCCAATTCCTCATCATTTACATAGCCTAAATACCCTACAAGGTGGGCTATAATTTCTGCATATGGGTATACTCGTTCATCTAATACCATATATGTAGCGCCATTGTTTTTCCCATGTATAGTCTCAATTTCAGCTATCTTATCCCTTGGTATCTTTATTAGGTCTACAAAGGTATCATCCCTGACCCATGACAAGTCTAGCCTATCGTTAATATATTGCTCACTTATGTTAAAGGTCTCAGACAAGTCGCCTATAATCTCGTCTTTCATATCACCTAGCCTGCCAGGAACAATACCCACCTGGACCACCGATCCGTTTTCAGCCAGTTTTTCCCCCTTGCAGTCAAGTATCTCCCCCCTCACAGGCATGGATGTGAAAGCAGCTTTTACATTGTCCCCTTGGGCATGATTTTCATAAATCAGTGAATAATCCCACTCAAGTCGCCAAGCCTCCTTATCGTCTACCTTGTCCTTGATAAATTTGACCTGAATGTCATAGGACTTGTCAACCAGGTCGGTATTTAGCTGAACATTTGCAGGTAAGTTGATAGGATCGGCCTTCTTGATTCTTGCCTTTATGTCCTCCTCATCTGC
This sequence comes from Bacillota bacterium, assembly GCA_035647595.1. GTDB lineage: Bacteria > Bacillota > Clostridia > Caldicoprobacterales > DTU083 > UBA3906. The sequence goes on from DASRNC010000306.1 coordinate 4,727, forward strand.
CAAAGCTTCTATATGGATCGATTCAACACCAAGGCTATCATAAAAATCCCTATAGGCAGCTTCAAATTGTGCCTGGCTGATGGCAGCCTTATCTGCAGTTGAAATGTAGCTATACATTGCTGCAAAATCACGATTTTCCCATGCTCCAGCGTATAGCCTGAAGACATCAATTGGGCTCTCTGTTTTTGAACAACCAGTAAGCATGGTGCCAACCACCAGCAATGCCAGTAATAAAGTTAATACTTTTTTCATTACAACCCCTCCAAATATAGGTTGACTATAAAGTGGTAAAAAAATATAGTCTCAGCAATATACTCCTAATACAAAGTATACCACATTAACTATATGTCCAGACACTATATAAGGAATACTTTGCTGATAAACAAGGGCTGGTTACGCTGTATTACGCAATTTACCTTACGTAACATAAGAGTCTGTAGCGCTTGCTACGGGCAAGAAGCACCCCTTCCTACGCTGCGCTAACAAACCCTAATTAACTCCACTAGATTGCTCCATACAGCAATAACCAGCTAACGATACTAGTACAGCAATAACCAGCAACTACATATCATATGAGTCTTGTGACATGACTATAAGATAATATTGTTCTTATTTTATATTTTCATAGTCATTTTTAGTTATAAGCCGAACTGGTAAATCTTCTTGATGAATTTCGCTCTTTTTCATTTCTAAAGATATAATTGAAGCAATTTATTTCTTGTTATGTGAAACTGTAAAAACAGGCACTATTGGCTCATTAACTGTCTTCTATACTTCCTACTCTCTCTTAAAGTAACAACCAATAACGCAATCAAGCCAATAAATAAAGCATTAATAAATACAGTCATTGTGACAAACCAGTTGATGACTATCAAATAGGTTAGCCAGGATACTCCAAACATAAGTACGATAATGAAAAATGTATAGGCTACAGCTGTTTGTAGTAATGCCCTGTTTGTAGAAGTACAAAATTGACCAAAGGAATATTCCTTACCCTTTTTTAACCGCTTAGCCTGGGCCTTTTCAAAGGATAGATAAATATCACTCCTGCTAGCAAGAAGCGAACTTATGGCACTAATCAGTAATGATATTATACTTATAAATATGCCTATATTAAATATAAGTCCAGATATTTTGATACCAGTTAAAGAAGACTGAGCTCCAGTAGTATATGTTAGGCTATTTAAAGAAAGACTGTCCTTTTCAAAGAACTCGATCACTTCAATGTCCTCAGGATTGACTATGTCACCATACATAGTTTTGTATGATACTGTGCCAAATATATTTACTGATGTACTTGAACCGCTAGTCTCCACCCTTGAACCGCCCTTTAAAACAACACCAGTAACAAAGGACCCTTCACGTTCGTTAGTTTCATCATTCCAAAAAGTATAGCCTTCCTCAGCTCTTCCTCCTATGGTAAGTGATATTGGTGTAATAGTTATATTTTCGATCTTTACTATATTATGCCGCCCTGAAACCTCTTTGCCCGGTGTATAGTTAATCACATTGGGTGTGTAATTTAGGTTAGAGTAAAATACAAAATCCTCTTTGTCCTCTGACCTTTCATCTATGATTTCATCATCTACAATCCTGTAAGAATACAAGTCCTTGAAGCTAAAACGCATCTTTTGCTCCCTAATATCTCCCGATGAAGCTGAAAGTTCCATCATATATGTTATGGTGTGGTTTTGCCTATCTACCTCTACTACCCCACTTGAGATACTACCCGACAAGCTACCACCGAGCGAATACCAATCCTGCCCATCTACTTGATGCATCTCAAATTCATAGTACCTATCCATGTCCATACTTTCAGGCAAGGTAAGGTCATAGAGGACAAACATACTGTTAGGGTCTGCAAGAACAGAATCAAGGGTTAGGGTAATACCATTTTTGCTTACAGTTTCATTTATGCTGTGCCACATACCATCCACATATGACTCCTGGTCATATGAGAGCCCGAGCACCTGGGATAACCTGCCATCCCATTCATAAACTTCTGCCGCACCTGCTGTAAGCAAGGCAAGGGCCATGATGGCTGCAACTAGGACTAAATATACCTTCCTTTTTGATAGACTTTTTGTCCTTTTGACTTTAGACCCATAAACCTCATCAATGTACTTATCATCTATAGCATTAATAGCCTTGTATAAATCCTGACCACTCATATTGAAAACCCCTCCCTCTCTAATTCCTTTTTCAGTTTGTCCCGCATTCTCAACAAGCGCATTTTAATGGTACTTTCCTTAAGATCTTCCTCCTGAGAAATTTCAATAATGCTTTGGGTATACCAGTACCTTTTTATAAAGATACGCCGATTATCTATATCTGTTTTTTCTAAAAAACCATCGATTACTGTGCCCAATTCATTAAAAGCACTTATTTGTCTGTCATCGGCTATACAGTCACTCAACTCGTCATATACCAGGCTTAGCTCACAGCCCTGCATCCTAGATTTGTTTTTACGCACCATATCAATTGCTGTGTTTTTAACAATTCGGAGCAAAAAGGCCTTCAAGCTCTTAGGCCTATTAGGAGGTATGGCATTCCATAATTTCATATAAGAGTCATTAACACATTCCTCTGCATCCATCATATCACTAGTAATGCTGTTAGAAACCTTTAAGCAGAGCTTATGGTATTTTTCTTTTACCTCGCTGATAGCATTTTCAGACCCTTGCCACATATGGTCTATAATTTCCTGATCCCCTATCAAGTTGTTTCCCCCTGTTTAGCTACTGCTTGTGCTTTTCCCCTTCACATATAAAGACGTAAATAATCCGGGCTAGGTCACAAAAATTTTCTTTATACAAAAATGAGCTGCTACCATAAGGAAACAGCTCATATATAAGTAGTGGCAGCAGTTGACTTAGGTCATCCCGTAAAATTCCTTGACCTCATAACCAAGGTATGTGTCGGTCTCATCCTCTACTGGTATAATCTCCACCATACACAGGTGGTTGTTTGCTATGCTCAGGTCCACCTCATAGCTACCATCCTGCTCAAATAGCTTTGAGTCGGTTTGGCGCGGTTGGGCAGCATCCTGTAAAATCTTTACCTGGTCTTTATTTAGGCTGCGTGGCCTGCCAAGGTTGCTCCAGGTCTGCATGGGATTGGCATGGTCACCTCCTACTACTTTCCTTATAGCAATAGCCTGCTTGCCGATACTAGCTAGCTGTAGACTATATTTTTTATCAGCCCTTGCCTTTCCATCTCTCATATCGTGACAATTGTAGCCAATGATTACATACCTGTCTTCAGCCCTTGTAACTATTAGGTTGTCATCACGGAATAGGAGTTCGTCACCAGCCTTGGAAAAGAAGTCAAAGGCATAAAAGGTTGGTTTTTTTATGCTGTTTAAGGCAACTAGCCCAAAACCGCCATGGAAAACAGCTTTTGGTACGTCAAACTCTTCAAAAACGTCACTAAAGGTCCAGTAGGCATAGGAATCTGCATATTCGCCTGCTTCGCTCAGGATCCGAGCAATATAGGGGGCGTGGAAGTCTGCATCATGAATGGGGCAGGTTGGCACATAGGAGCTATTAAACTCCGTTATATGCAGGGGAATATCAGCGATCTCTGGATAGGCTGCCATGATTTCTCTTGTTTCCTTTAGCTCTTCTATCATGCGAGTAGGCTCCATAACAGTATGATAGATATAGTGTCCTCGCCTTTCTGGCTCGTTGGCTGTATAGCAGTGTCTGCTGATGAAATCCAGAGGCAGGTCATTTTCTAGACAGTGCTCAAAAAATGACGTCAGCCATTTTTCCGTTTCAACTCCGCAAATAGCCGGTCCCCCAACCTGTATTCTAGGGTCTACATTTTTAACAGCCCTGGCAGAATAGTCATATAGCTTGAAATACTCCTCCATGCTGCCAGCCCAAAAGCCTATGTTTGGTTCATTCCAAACCTCCACAGGCCAGGTGATAACCTCCTCACGCCCATATCTTTCTATAAGGTGGTTTAAGGTGGCCTCTATAAGGTCTGCCCACTTTTCGTAAGAGGTAGGGGGGCTGGTATTGCCTCTCCAATAAAATATCGTCTGGTCCCCTGATTTTAGCTTGTCTGGCATAAAGCCCAGCTCCAAAAAGGGCCTTATCCCATTTTCAAGATAAGCGTCCATAATCCGATCTAGGTAGGTGAAATTATAAAAGGTATGTAGCTCACCGTCCATTTCAACCTCGCGGTATATACCCACATCATCACAAAATAAGCCGTGACCCCGGATATACTTAAAACGTATAGCCTCCTGTACTATCTTTAGATGGTCAGTGTACTCCTTTTGCAAGGCCAGGCCCATCCTGCCTGTTCCTACACAGTAGGTCGCATTGTTTTTAAAAGGTTTGCCTGTAGCTGGTACCTGTATCGTCTTTACCATGTCATATCCTCCCCTTTTCCATATTTATAGCCATCTATCGACAACCACCTATAAACTATTATACTTTTTTTAAGTAATTAAGCTTAAGGGCCTAGGCTGACTATCTGTAGGCTATGGCGTTCCATTTTAATTCGTTTTTAAACTCCCTAATAGTCGTATCCTTGGAAATAAGTACTGCCTCAATACCCATGGCTTCAGCCCAATCACACATCTGATCAGCTGTTAGGTCATATGAAAAGGCGGTATGGTGGGCTCCACCGGCCAAAATCCAAGCCTCTGCAGCAGTATGTAAATTAGGCTCTGGCCGCCAAAAGGCAGATGCCACGGGGAGCTTTGGCATATCTATATCTTGCTTTAGGCATTCTACCTCATTAACTAATAGGCGGAAACGAGTACCAAGGTCAATCAGGGATACTGCAACTCCTCTACCAGGCTTGGAGGTAAATACAAGGCGGGCAGGGTCTTCACGGTTGCCCATAGATAGTGGGTTAACCTTGATTCCAATATTTCCATCGGCTATAGATGGGCATACTTCAAGCATATGGGCCTGGAGGATACCTTCTTTGCCAGGAGTAAAGCTATAGGTGTAATCCTCCATAAAGGAGCTACCCTTAGCACCCTTTACGTCCTGGGTCATCAGCTTCATAAGGCGGACCATGGCCGCTGTCTTCCAATCACCCTCGCCACCAAAGCCATAGCCCTTGCTCATCAGTCTTTGAATAGCGAGACCAGGTAGCTGCTTTAAGCCGGATAGCATTTCAAAATTAGTTACAATTGCATGATAGTCTTTTTCAAGTAGAAATCTCTCAAATCCAAGTTCAATCGCTGCTTGCTCAGCTACACTATCCCTAAACTCTTTTTCATCTCTTCCCTCTAATAATACCTCATAGCTATCATAATAGACCTCTAGTAGCTGCTTAACATCAACCTCTGATACCTGGTCTACATACTCTGCTATATCGGTTATGTTGTAGGCATCAATTTCCCAGCCAAATTTTACCTGTGCTTCTACCTTATCTCCCTCGGTAACAGCTACATTTCTCATGTTGTCTCCTACACGGAGTACCCTTACGTTTCTGCTCTCCATAATACCGATTGCGGTCACCATCCAGCTAGCTATAAGGTCTTGAATCTTGCTGTCTTCCCAATAGCCAACAATTACCCTTCGTTCGATCCCCATCCGGCTTACTATATGACCATACTCACGGTCTCCATGTGCTGATTGGTTGGTATTCATAAAGTCCATATCTATTGATTGGTAGGGGATATCACGGTTAAACTGGGTATGAAAGTGAAGTAGGGGCTTTCTATATTCCTGTAGGCCTGCTATCCATGATTTGCCTGGTGAAAAGGTATGCATCCAGGTTATAACGCCTGCACAGGACGCATCATTATTTGCAGCATTGAATAGTCTTCTAATGGATGCACTATCTATGAGTGTAGGCTTTAAGACAAGCTCAAAGGGTAGAAGCCCACCCTTGTTTAATTCATCAACTATTATTTTGGAATGTTTTGCAACTTCAGCTAGGGTTTCATCTCCATATAGGTCTTGAGATCCAGTAGCAAACCAAAACTGATATTTCTTTTTATTTAGCATTTAAGAAACCTCCTCATTATATAAGTATTAGTGAACTCGATATAAGTATTAGTGAACTCGTTTTGCCACTGGTAAAACATGGGGGATTCGGATGGAGATTTTACTCCACCTGAATTAATAAGAGTGAAGGCGCCACTTATAAAAGTGGGCATCTTGACCTAAGATAAATCCTATCACTTCAAAGAATAGGTGAAGCTACGAAAATCCGCATAGCCTCCTGCTTGCTCTACCGCATAGTTAAAGACTCCAATACGGTAGCCTATAAATAGGTCTAGGGTATACTTCATTTTAAGGTCTTTTCCGATTTTGCTAAAGCTAGTCCCATCATAAGAATAATAAAAACTGACTAGGTCAATCCCATCCCTGAAATCAAAGCCTACTTTCAAGAAAATACAAGGTCCATTTAGAGGAGCTATCGCTTCTTCAACCTGCTTACCTTCTTCATTCCTTTTACAGACAAGTATCCTCTTGGTATTATCTCTATCGGCCTTTACACCAATAGTGCCATACTTACTCTGAAAGGCCACTAGTCCTGCATAGTCGCCAGGCCTTAGGCCCTCAGTGTCAAGCTCAATAGTAAAGGCACACTTGGGCCCACTTGTCCTTTGGGTTAAAGTATTCCTTGCAGACAATATGTCATCCGCTAAAGCATTAGTCCGCAGTCTTAAATAGCCTGGACGGTCAGTAAAGGACCAGCAACCATCTAGGAGGTTGTGATTCCACTGCCATTGTAGCCCAAGCCTGTCTTCTTTATGGTCAAAGGAATCGCTAATAATCAAGGGCTCTGCCTGGCAGGGTTTAAAGGGTGTTTCAAAAGCCTCAGGAACCCTACCCTTATAACCCAACACTGGCCACCCCTCCTCCCAGGAAACAGGCATCAGGTATGGAATCCTACCGACTGCCCCACGGTCTTGAAATAAGATGGAATACCATATACCGTCTGGGCTATCTATTATGGCACCCTGGGCAACCCCTTGATTTTTATATCCCATATCATCATCAAGTACAAGCCTTCTCTCGTAGTCACCAAGGAGTTGTTTTGACCGGTAGCAGACTACCCGCCTTCTTTGACTGCCGTCCCTTGGCCAATCTATAAACAAAAGATAGTAATATCCCTTTAGCCTGTATGCCCTGCAGCCCTCACACCTGAGGAGCATATTTTGACTAGGGGTCTTTAAAAGGACCTGGTCTAGCCCTCCCTCTTTAAGGCCTGACAAATCCTCATTTAGCTCAACTATCCCTATATCCCCATTGCCATAGATAAGATAGGCCCTGCCACCATCAAATAGAAGGGATGCGTCATGGTATACTCCCTCTATGATATACCTATCCCAGTAGCTTTTTTCTATATCATCGGTATAGTAGATATAGGTCTTTTTTAAGTCATTAGAGGCAAAGCAGGCATAATAAAGGCGATCATAATATCTTAGGCTAGTTGCCCACTGGCCATTTCCATAGGCGTTTTTGCCATTCTCCAGCCTATATATTTCATTGTCCTCTAATTTATCAAATATATATGATACAAGCTCCCAATTGCATAGGTCCTTAGACCTTAGTATTGGGCCTCCAGGCATCATAAACATGGTTGTTGACACCATATAATATGTATCCCCTATACGCAAAATATCAGGGTCTGGAAAGTCCGCCCAGATGATAGGGTTTTCTACTATCAATATGGTCCTCCCTCCAAAGCTGCGCCTACAAGCATCCCATCTTGTGGACCCATTGGCTAGCCCTTGTTTATGTAAAGGGATAGTCCGAGGCTGCCTCTCTGCTTTGTTAATATATTGTGACTATCAGTATGTATCAAGTGTAAACTTTTTGCTCCCTATAGCCCCATAGCCTGCCTGGTCTTTAAAGACTAGCTTGAGAAAATTATATAAACCATTGTTCCAAACATTAGGGTCGTGGCCACCATTTTTGATAAGCACCTGATAAAGGTCCCCTAAATCTTCTCCAGCTTTAGCCTCTAGACCATCTAAGCCCTTTTTATAGCCCATCTCATAGGCTACTTGGTCAAGCAGACCACATGTGAGATATACAAGGCTTGGCTTATGTTCACTTAACTTAATTCCTGTGCCTAGGCTACTACCATCACTTGTGGTAGGAGCATTGGCAAAGGCACCAATATATGCAAAGAGGTCCAGCATGCCAGGCGCTTTATTAGTCTTGTCTAGGCCGTTTTCCCAGGGACTTTGGCTTTTTGTATAAAGGACTGAATCATACCTATGACCTCCAAGTCCAAGATTTAAGGTCTGCATTCCTCCCATGGACAGGCCAGACAAGGCCCTGTGCATCCGGTCATTTGCGATTGCTTCACTGTCCTTATTTGTTATATCCGCATATGTATTGTATTTACCCTCTATAAAGGGGATCAGGTCATACCTTAGCTCGTAATCAAAGTAATAAAAGCCAAGCAGGTTGGTCCCTTGGGCATTAAAGGAAGCATCTGTCCAATCATGGGCACTTCGCCCATCAGGAAAGACAATGATAAGCGGGTCAATTTTTCCACTCGCGATAAGGTTGTCAATTATATTGCATAGGACATACCGGTCATCAACCTTGCCACCACCCCCTAGCCATTCATACCTATTCCCACCTACTCCATGTAGGGCGTAGAGGACATTATATTTTTTATCCTTATCATTTTCGTCATAGGCTGCTGGTAGGTATACATTACACTTTTTTGTTATTTTCTGACCCTTAACCGTCTCCCTGCCCGCCTGATCAAAACTGCTAGCAGGGTCAGTCACAAGCTGCCTTTGGGCGTTAATATAATTTCCTACAGGATAGGAAAGCTCAACAATAGTACCTTGTTTATCCTTTGTAGCTGTCTGTTTGCACTTTTCAGGAATAGCACTTATATCGATATCTGCACTCATAATAGAACCTCCTATGATTCACTCACCTTGTCACTCGGATTGCCTGTCCTAGGCTAGCCTAGCAAGTATGGAAACCCTTGTGGACCTAGCCCTCAGTTGCTGTATGTAGCCAAGAGGCCTAAGCTAGACTTAGGCCAGTGTAAAGGATTTAAGTGCAGCACTGCCCTCTCCCCTATAGGTAATATAGATAGATTGGACCCCATCGGGAATAGTAATGTCTCCACTATATTCTTTCCATATGTTGGTGAATTCTACAGGGATGGTTCCTAAAGAATCGCCGTCCCAGGAGGTCTTTATTTCAAAGGCCCCCCTGCAATATCCGCGTACCTTTATAGAAACTTTTCTAATCCCTTGGCAATCAAAAAATTTAAAACCCGCCGTTGCTAAGTCCCGCATGTTTTGTATGTAGCCTAGCTCCTTACCGCCATCAGCTCCATCCTGGGTTATTTTTGGAAATCTGGCGTCCATCCATGAACCTTCAGGAGCTGTATACTCAGACTCATGTGAGCAGAATAGGTTGCAGGCTATATAAGCTGGGTACTCGCCCTTGCCAACTAGTGGCCCTCCATTTAATCCGCAGGAGGTCATCTGTGCCTGTATAATAGAGCCATCCTCCCTAAAATGGATTGGCTCAGCACAAGCCTGCCGACTAAAGGGTATGCCCTCTGTATGGCGGTGATAGAAAATATACCACTGGCCCTTGATGTCCACCATGCCTCCATGGTTGTTCCAAGCATAGTACATAGGCTTTTCAGCCGGCTTATAAGAATCAATGTGCTTGTCACAATTACTCACTACCACTCCGCCATAGACAAAGTCCTTGGTCGGGTGCTTGCTGGTAGCATAGCATAGTTCATGCAGGGCAATAGATGAGTAGACAAGGATATATGTATCTCCTCTTTTTCTTATAGAGGGTGCTTCAAAGAACTGGTGACCAACAAATGTGGAACCCTCACTATAGGGCTCACTTGGCAGGACAAAAACTGTCTCCTCAACAATAGTAAGCATATCTGGGCCCAAAACTGTAGCCATTGCACCGCTTCTTGACTTGTCACCAATCCCACAAAAGCCTGTATATAGGTAGGTTTTATCGCCCTCTGTGAGCACACCCGGATCAAATTGAGGCTCATCGCCCTCTCTTTCTCCAAGTTTTACCCCATCCTCATATTGAACATACCCGTAAAACTCATATTCACCAGCAGGCTCGTCACACACAGCAACGGACACTATACTGACCTTGTCTAGGACATAGTAGAGGTAATATCGCCCATCAGACCCCCTTGTAACATCGGGCGCATATAGGCACATATAGCCATCCTCATTTAGCGGATCTTTAGTCTTTGGATAAATAACTCCCTCATACCTCCAATCGCCAAGGTCATCTACTGGAGCAGACCAGCAAACATAGTCATTCAAGCAATAGGCATGACCCCTAACCCTATCATGGGACCCGTATACATAAACCCTATCCCCAAATACATGGGGCTCTCCATCAGGGATATACTCCCATGATGGCAGGCAAGGGTTAAAAGCTTGTTTTCTCATCTAACTAAACCCCCTCTCGTATATTTAAAGGACTTCTTTCTTCAAGTGTAATATTTGAAAACTTTCTAATTCCGCCATTTCCTGTTGGTGACTGGGCCTCTAGTCCTACTTTGATTTTCCTTCCCATTGGTAGATGGGAAAGGCGGGACATCAGAAACTTGTCGCCATCTAATGAGTAATGAATAGCAAAAATATTGTCTTGACGGCTCATTTGTAGCCAAATCTCATTCCCTTCAACATCAACTCCATTAGCATCATCTGACTTTCCATTTGTCATAACGGTTACCACAGAGTTTGTACCTAAGTCAGTATACTCAAAGCAGGCCTTTGCCCAAAGCTTATCATTTTCTAGTGCCAAAAGTACACATGCATCGTATGTGGAAACGAAGTCAAGACTTACCCTTGCTCTTAGTATAAAGTCGCCTTCAACCTCCTTGTAAAAAAACGGAGCATTAGCCTTTACACTATCATCAATGGGATTTACAAAATAGTCTGTCTGCCCTGGTGCCAAAATCTCTATCACACCATCCTTTATTTTATGGTCAGTCTCCACTGTCCATTTAAAATCCGTAAACATCTTTAGCTTACCTCCCTGTTGATCATTTTTTGTTAATGCCTAAGGAAATTATATCATATAGCTGCTATGATTAAGCAAGCATTAAGGGTCTAAAATGAAACTCCCTAAAACCAAGCTTTAGGGAGCCAAAAACTACTGCATATTCTGAATTATTTTAATATACTAGGTATGCCCTGTAATATGCACCTACTTTAGGCGGGGGAGTCTTTTGTTTTCTTGGCCGCATCCTGTTCTTTGGAATACTTTACATAGATGAATCCTACTATAGAGGTAACCAAGGCACTCACTGTATCTACAATAATATCGCTCATGGTATCCTGCAAGGCCTCGCGCCCTACCAAGAGGGTCCCATCCTGTAGTGCAAACTTTTGCATATTTAAGCCCAGAATCCCATCTACGGTATACTCATATATCTCCCATACAGTGCCTGCCGCCACAGCAAAGCAAAAAGCAAATAGGGCGATAAAGAAGGGGCTTAGGTTTAGCTTAAACCGTTCTATATTGTTTAATAAATAAACAAGCTCAAATCCCAGGATACCTAGCATAGCAGCGCTGAATGCATGCAAGATTGAGTCCCAATAAGGTATGACATAATAAAAGTCTCTATACTCTCCCAGATAAATTGCACAGTATAAGAACACGAAATATAATATGCCCATAAAATCAGGTATCTCTATTGGGAATTTGCGTTCAATGATTGATGGTACCATCATCACAAAAACACCCAATAAACTCTGTACAAGCCTTAGTAGATAATCGCTCTTCGACTTGGTACTCTCATCATGTATCATCTCTTCTGTTGGTGCTTCAATAAGGCTAACAATTGTAAAAATGATAGATAATATCAAAGTCATAAATAAAAATGCGGCTGTGATAGTTCGCCAGTTGAATTTAATCTTTTTACCCCTAAATCTCATATCATTCCTCCCTGTATTACCATGTGTTTTTCACTACTTAAATATAACCCTATAGATCCTCTTATTAACCTTTATGCAGCTAATCAATGTTTATATCAAATATTACCTATTTCGTAT